>WGED01000369.1 GCA_015492915.1 Cyclobacteriaceae bacterium | reverse complement strand
GGAAAATACCGGTGAACTAATCAAGAAGCTGGAAGAGGGCGAAGCCAAAGCCCGTGCGATAGGTCGCGATGTGTTGCAGCGGCTCAGGAAAGTGCTGGGGTATTGAATTTTGGAAAAAAATAAATGCGGTAGTTCCGGTTCTACGTAACCGGTCCCCCTCTGTCAGTGCAATCGTATCGATAATAAAAATCATCATTTTTTCATAACGCCGGGCACAAGTAGGCCGTGTCCCCGGGTCTGTGCTAAAACTTGCGCCGGTAAGGCTTTCGACCATCTGCAAGTGTTTTTTGTCCGATCGTCGTTTCTAAGGGGAGATTTCAATATCTTACTAATAATAAAGCCAAGACTGATGAACCTGGTTATAATTAGTTCAGTATCGCGACAGAGACTCTGAAATAGATTCAGGGTGACTGAGTATTATCATCATTTTTCCTGGTGTGCAATTCTTCAATTCAGAAGAGGTTGTTCTTAATTGGTAAATTTGTGTTTATAATCCTCCAGGGCTATTTTAACGATCTCGAGCGCTTTTTCCCTGCCTTCAAATTCTTCGACCAGGGAAGTCTTGTTTTCTAGCTTTTTATAATCCTCAAAAAAGTTTTTGATTTCCCTGAAAAAATGATCCGGCAACTCGGAAACGTCGTTGTAATGCACCACGCTCATGTCATTTTCAGCCACTGCGACAATTTTGTCGTCAGCCTCGCCCTGGTCGAGCATGTGCATGACGCCGATTACCTTGGCAGGCACGATGCACATCGGTACGACGGTGATCTGTGATAGTACCAAAATATCCAACGGGTCTTTATCATCGCAATAGGTCCGGGGGATGAAACCATAATTGGCCGGGTAATACATGGAGGAGTACAGTACCCTGTCAAGTCTCAACAGGCCGCTTTTCTTGTCGAGCTCATATTTTGCCCTTGTGTTTTTTGGTATTTCGATGATGCCGTTTACGATAGCCGGCGCATCTTCGCCCGGATTGACATCATGCCACGGATGCTTCATTTTCCCATTGTTTGTTTAAAGATTGCGCAAACTTAATGACAATTTGATTAATCTCCATGACTATTGATTTTAATATATCAGTATAATGCCGCGGCTGGGAAATTTGCCTGAAGAATAGATAAAAATCATTTTCGCGCATGCCTTTAATTGTCTATGCTTACCGGTCATAAAAAATACCCTATTTCTCATAGGCTTTCACTTTTTCAGGCCTGCATTTATTTGTAATTTTCAATTGTCAATGGATCATATTCGTCAAAGATTGCTGAGATCATTTTTTAAACTGGTTTTATTTTACGCCGGGATGCTGGCTTTTTTGCCTACTGCCGCCCAGCCGTTCGAGATTACTGGTAAAGTAGTGAATGATGAGACCGATGATCCGATTCCGTTTGTCAGCATCGGGATCAAAGGTATTTATAAGGGGACAGCCAGTAATGAACTTGGAGAGTTCTCTTTTAAAGTGGACAGCTTGCCGATCACGCTTGTTTTTTCGCACTTAAGTTTTAATACAAGAGAAATCGTTGTCACAGATGACCGGTTTATGTCGGTCAGGCTTACTCCCGGCAAGCTGGTCATGGAGGAAGTGGTCGTTAAGGCAAAAAAGGGAGACCCGGACTTTGCCTATAACCTGGTGCTGGATGCTTATGACAAAATCGTATATCGCGCCAGAAAGGAAGATCACTACGGCAAGGCTTTCTACCGGCAGATCTCAAAAAACGGCGATGTATATTCAGAACTTTACGAGATATTCTTCGACACGCGATTCAGCCGCAATGGCGTGGAAGACTGGGCCATCCAGGAGGGGCGTTATGCGCTGAAACTTTCCGAGGCGGATTCTTTTATCTATAATAAAAACTTTACCCTCATGGTCAGGTTGCTCAGTGTGGTGCAACCGCAAACGGATGATCTGGTGATGCCCGTCAGCAAGAATGTACGGGATCTGTATTACCTCACCCTCGAGAGCATCGTGTCGGTAAACGGCCGTAATGCGGCACTGATACGCTTCAGGAAAAAAGAGACGGTGGAAAAACCCACTATGGAGGGTGAGATGCTCATTGACCTGGATTCTCACGACTTGTTGAGAATCAAAGGTACCATCGCAAACGATAACCTCAATTTTGTGAAGTTGAAAGGCAAATCAGGCTACTGGAAAAATTACAAACTTTCATCCGAAATGGCCTTTAAGTATCTGGGCGATAATCTGGTGATGGACTATATGAGATTATGGCAAAATTTCGATTATTTCATCGACAGCACCTTCATCAACAACGTGACGACGAGTTCGTTTTTCTCTTACTATGAATATTATACCCCTCCGAAAAGAAAGAAACTTGGCGGCAGACTGCTCAGGTATAATCGAAGCGACGCCATGATGCTGGACAATCTCGGTTACAACCAGGAATTCTGGGATGATAACATCATCGTGAAACGTACACCTGTGGAGGCAGAAGTGATCGCTTCATTCGAAGAGGAAAGGGCTTTCGGATCGATTTATCTGAATAATAGAAATCAGTTCATTCTTGAAAATTATCAGCTTGATAAAGATCCGTTGATTGTGCGTGTGCGGAAACAATTGAAAAAATACGATATCACCAGATATGGAGAAAAAGTGTATCTCCATCATGACAAACCGATGTATCTGGCAGGAGAAAAACTTTGGTTCAGGGCGTATATTGTTCAATTGGTCACCAACCTGCCTGTATCTGAAGATGACATGCTTCACATCACGCTTACGTCGCCGGAGGGCAAAAATGTTTTGTCATCGGTATTCCCTGTTGTGCGGGGCAAATCGTACGGCGAGCTGCAACTGCCTGATTCATTGGCGGGTGGTGTTTATATGCTGAAGGCATATACGGAATGGATGAAAAATTTTGACAATGACCTGTATTACCATGAAAATTTAGTGATTCTGAACCCGTTTGAAGAAACCCCTGCTCTGGCACAGCGTGTTAAAAATACCTCAAATCTCATAACCTTTACTGCTGAAGGTGGCGTCATGGTTGATGGCATACCGTCGCAGATAGGTTTCAGAGCAGAGGACAGGTTCGGCAATGGAATTAACATAAAAGGAAGGATAACTGATGAAAACGGCAGGCTGGTAGCTCCTGTTAAGACGATTTTTGATGGTATGGGAAATGTGTTTATGTTGCCAAGGGTGAGTGTGCCCTATAAAATCAACCTGAATGATCCGGAGACGGAACTCAGCAACTTTCCGAAAGTGCAGCCTTCCGGATATTCGGTCATGATAAATAACCTGAAATCCAATACCATTGATGTTTTGGTCAGGGGAAATGCCCGTCTTGAAGGTAAAAAATTCTATATCCTCGTCATCAGCAACGGCCTGCTCATCGACAGGCGCGTGGGAATGCTGACCAAACAGGTGTTCAGGACCGAGATACCAAAAACCAACCTTCCTCCCGGTTTTGCACAAATTCTGCTGGTCGATGAATTCGGCCATCTGTTCAATAAGAGAATCATTTATCACAATCCCCCTGAAGAGGCGACAGTTAAAATATACCAGGCGAAAAGAAGCTATGATCCGAGGGAAAAAGTCGAGCTGGTTCTGGAGCTTCGCGATCAGGACGGCAAACCGCTCGGCAATGCCAATATCTCCGTTTCAGTATTGGATAAGGATAAAATAATAAAACCTGCAACAGGCAGGAATATAAGGAGTTACCTGAATCTGGAATACCAGTCTGATTTTCATCTGGAAAGTCCGGTCGAAATACTGACGGGCTTTGACAGGGAGACGCTCAAACGACTTGATCTGGTAGCACTTAATCAGAGCAAGGTTGTGCCTGAGGTACAATCTTTTGATAGTCTTCAGAGCATTGAGAGCATCCCTATCAGATTCAAACGACAGTCGTCGCTGCAAGGCAGAGCGGTTAATAAAAACACAGGAGAGCCATTGATGCATGGATATTTGACCATTTTGGCAGAGGACAGGGTATGGTATGCCGCCGCGGACGCCGAAGGAATGTTCAGTCTCAATCCCCCGCTGACCACCGGTTCCGATCATGTTTTTGTGAATGCTTTAGATAAAGCAGGCAAAAGCGTAAAGGTTGACCTGGAGTGGCTGCTCGATCTATCCGGGGAGGAGAAGCATTGGCAGACAGATCGAACCGAAATGCCAAAAAGGGCAATAAATTATATTGAGAAAAACAATTTGATGCATCAAATGGTGTCGGCCAGGGAAATCAATATTGAGAGGTTGGGCACTGCCGGAAAACCGGATCCCGATCTTATTTATAAACCCGATTCGAGAAAAAGGCGACATGTAAATTTATTGGATTTGCTGGGAAAAGAACTTTCAGGGGTGTCGGTGAATCGTCAGAATGATGAGAAAAAGATAATTTTGGAGGGCAGCGGCACGACAGCACTCGTAATTCTTGATGGTCTGATACTGAATTTCCCTGAATTAATCAAAACACCCGGAAAGAACAATCTGGAACTGTTGAAGCGTTTGAATTCGTCTGAACTGAACTCAATAGAGATTTACAGGTATGGGAAAGTGATGAAATTTTTCGATGAAGAATGGGAGGGGGGTGTTGTTTATATCCGTACCAAAGAGGGGTATGAAAAATGGTCGGAAATTCATGGAAAAATTATCAACGAAGTGCAGTTTCCTCCACTTTCACCCATGACAATTTTTGAAGGCCCCGAATATGCTGCGAAAGAAACGCCGTCAGGCAAGGTTGACGGTCGATCGACCATTTACTGGAATCCTGATATCACCACCAACAGGCGCGGCAGGGTAAAGATCAGTTTTTATAATTCCGACGAAGCTAAAAATTTGCAGATCTGTATCGAAGGCATTACACCAGACGGACTCCCGGTATTCGATATTCATTTCATAGGCAAGGACGCTTCCCTCAGATTATTGAGACAATAATCCTTTTCTCCGGATGATTTCGATTGCGAATTGCTGCCAGGAATAAATAATGATCTGATGACATAAAACGACTAAAATATCGTCAATCCTGCTTTTTCCAGTCGGTGCGATTGACCTCTTTGATAGCCCTGAGGATGTCTCTGCGGCTGATTTGACCCTTTAGCTTTCCCTTGTCATCAACCACCAGCAACCTCTTGTATTTTGACTTTAAAAACACACTGGCAGCATCGACGATATCGGCGTTGATATTGATGGTCTTGTACACATCGGTCATGTAGGATTTTACATGCCGCTTTCTGATGGGCACGTTGTGGTACACACTGTCAACAAGTGTATGAAGACAATCCTTATCATCAATCACGCCGATGATTTCCTCTTTTTCATTTAATACGGGTGCGCCCGAAATGCGATGCTTGAGTAAAGTATCAATGACCTCGGTGATCTCTGATTCGGCCGTAAAAGTGATAAGATCCTTGGCCATGTATTTAGAAATGGGTTCGTAATTTTTTACTTTTTTACCGTCGTCTTTCTTTTCAAGTTTTGGTTTAAAATTCATATCCGTGTTTGTTTTGTATTTGACAGGGTCGTTTTTATCATCCCCAATAAGATAACAAGTATTTATATTAAAATCAATTAAAAATTACCGACCGGGTCAATAAACAGGTTTTATACCCCGGCCGTTAACTGGCTTGTTCAACAAGGTTTTCTGCACTCAGATTGATGATTTTTGGCTATGATTGTAACTTGAATTATCTTTCCGGGCTGATTCACAGACACTTAAAGTGTCATTTGGCATCATATTTTATGTGTATCGCTTTTTCAAAAACATTCCAGTGTTCCGGCATCATGCGTTTGGGAGTGAAAAGGCATATTCCGGCAGCCCCGTTTTCCATCGAAGTTCTGACCGCGATTTCCAGTTCTTCGGGAGTGACGCCATGATTTTCAGGGTCTTTTTCTTCCGTTTTTCTTTCGGGATTCGGGCAGATAAACAGCCCGCTATACAGGGGAATGCGATGATTGAGTGCTGTTACTCCCTCTTTGACCATTTTGCCGACCCATTCCGGTCCCTCAAGGTAAAAATCATTGTAATTCATAGGATATACTGCATCGAGATTCCATTTATCCCACTCCTGCCGCACGATCTTTTTGGCGATCGGGTTGGGTCCGGGGAATACCGCTGCATTGATCTCTTTGCCTTTATCGTGCACCATGTCAGCCAGACGGTTCACAAGGTTCGTGATAAGGTCATACCTGAACTGCTTCCATTCCTCTACCTGTGAGGGGTCTTCAACGCTATTAATATCATTTCCCGTTTTGGCTTTGAAATCAGTGACACATTTATCGCAATAGCAATAATCGTTTGAGGATATTCGCGATCCATCACAAGGCCGTATTTCGACCACAGCCCTTTACCGAGAATCACATCAGGGAAGCGGGTATAATCGAGATGTATGCCATCCACGTCATCCACCTCCGCAACCGCACCGTATATTTCCGCCAGGAATTCATAGACTTCTTCATGATTCGGACACAGAACTTTGTAATAATTCACATAGGCCGGTTTGTCCCATGTCGATTCGCCAAGGCCGTTCACGACATACCATTCCGGTTTTAATTTCGGGTTTTCTCGCTGCATGAGTGTGGGTATCCAGGCGTGAAATTCCAGGCCTGTTTGTTTGGCAATTTTCCCAATCCGTCGGTAAGCATCGGCATTTTGTCCCCCGTTGTACATCAAACCGTCAATGCCTTTGCCTTTCAGATCAGTGAAATGCACCCGGAGCTCCTCGTCAGTGGCATTACCCGGACCACTTACCCAGGCATAGACAGGTACTTTATATGCTTTTTGTTCGGTGTATGATAATAGTGTCAGGATGGCGATAAAAATCAGAAAGCTTTTCATGATGTTGCGTCTTTAATCAATAAAAATCAGTATCCGATAACAGCAAGTTAAGAAATATTTGAACCCAAAATTCTCACCAGGATTTCGTTATGAGAGGTTAAAGTACAACTTGTCCCGCCAGGGCGGGAAGAAAATCAGCACGTTTGATGAGGAGGCATAATGCACTATTATGGTG
>WGED01000368.1 GCA_015492915.1 Cyclobacteriaceae bacterium | reverse complement strand
CGGCTTTTTTCATGGAATTGAGAAGTTTTTCGGTCATGATCCGGTTTTTCAATTATTATTTATATGGATGAGATAGAGTACATTTTTTTACTCCCTGTCAATGAAAAATGCTTGATTATTCCTGATGCCCGGGGTCATACTCAGGATTGGGGATGGGCATCCTGGCGTTGGACTCCCGCCTTATCCTATGAAGTATGGTTTGTAATTCTTCTACCTTTTTAGGCATTTTTTTTGACAAATCGTTTCTTTCTCCGATGTCTTCTTTCAGATTGTAAAGTTCCACATGATCCACGGTATCATGGTAAAATTCCAACAGCTTATAATCACCCAGTCGCAATACATCGGTTGGGATATAGGCATAATTCACCTTGCCTTTTTTTAATGACGCAGGGCCGTAATTGGGATAATGCCAGAATAACGGCCTTTCCGGCATTTTATAATCCGGCTCCAGCAGACATTTCAAAATGCTCTCACCGTCCAGTACTTGTCCCGCAGGCGGCGCTATGCCGGCAACATCCAGAAAAGTCGGATACAGGTCCAGTGCTGTGATCGGAGTATCATTCACCATACCTGCCTTTATTTTGCCTTTCCAATAAAAGATAAAAGGCACCCTTATCCCGCCTTCGTACATCAGTCCCTTGCCGTCACGCAGCGGGAGATTTGAAGTAAAGCTGTTTTTTTTAAGTGTCCCGTCGGGGTTGGTACGAGCCATAGCGCCGTTGTCCGATGTGAAGATGATAAGCGTATTTTCCAGTAAGCCCAGGCTGTCAAGAGTATTATAGATTCTCCCAACCGTAAAATCAAGGCTTTCGGTCATCGCTGCATACACAGGATCCTTATGTCCGTCCACCGGTTTTTTATTCTTGTATTTCTCGATGAGTTCAGGCTTTGCTTCATGTGGCTTATGTACCAGAAAATCAGGTAGATAAAGAAAGAATGGCCGGTCTTTATTTTCTCTGATAAAACCAATGGCATGATTTGCCATAAAATCGGTGAGATAAATTCCATCAGGAACATCCATTTCCGGTGTTGTGCGAAAGTTAAAATGTTTTCCCTGACTCATGATCCATTTTTCAAAACCGTGATCTCCGGGTTTTCCGGGGCCGAGGTGCCATTTACCAAACATGCCGGTGGCATAGCCTGCGTGCTGCAGGGCTTCGGCCATGGTGGTAATATCTTCCGGAAAGGGCAGGTTTTTCGGTTGAATACTTTTGTAGAGCCATGGTTTATTGATGCGTTTCGGCACATCCGAAACACGAAGGGTACCGTTACGCGAACCGTACTGACCACTCAGGAGTGCCGCCCTCGAAGGGGCACACACCGGTGCAGGGGCATACCCGTTGGTGAACTTCATGCCGCCGCCGGCAAGTTTGTCGATATTGGGTGTTTCGTAATATTTGCTTCCGAAACAGGCGAGCCCTGTCCATCCTACATCATCCGAAAAAATGAGCACAATATTGGGTTTTCCATCCCCTTCTTTGGCCACATGAAACGAAACAGCAAGCCAAAGGGTGATGATCGTGGTGATTTTAGATAATAATGCCATGGTGATTTTAGATATTTTTTACCGGATTCAAAGTTATCCCTATCCAATGCCGTGCTAACTATAAAATAGAGCTAAATATCTTTGAAATTGCTCCATATTACCTTTTATGAATAAGCGGCAAGAAGGTTGGCAATAGGATTTTTAGAATTACCCTATTTGCGATGGATTTATACCGAATTCCTTCTTAAAACAGATGGTGAAGTAGTTGGGGTCGGTAAATCCGGTCATGTAGGCGGCCTCCGACACCCTGATGCCCTGAACTTTGATCAATTCATAGGCTTTTTTGAGTCGTATGGTTTTTATATAATTATTAGGGGTCAGGTTTGTGAGGGCTTTTAATTTGCGGTTAAGCTGGGAGCGGCTGACACCTGATTCTCTTGCCAGCATATCCACATTCAGATCCTGGTTGGCTATATGCTCCATGATGATCTCTTTCAGATTGTTGATAAATTCGAGATCGGTTTTTGTCATTTTCTCAGATGCTTCATCCAAAGGTTCTATTCCCAGGAATCTCTCCCTTGCTTTCTTTCTGTTTAAGAGTAATGAATTCACCACTGCATCGAGATATTGGACTTCGAAAGGTTTGGTGATATAACTGTCTGCGCCGGCATCCATTCCTTTCACTTTCTTATCTGTTTCGGTATTCGCCGTAAGCAAGATGACCGGGATGTGGGAGGTGTCAAAATTGTTTTTGACCTTTTTGCAAAGCTTGTATCCGCTCATTTTCGGCATTTTCACATCAGAGATGATGATGTCGGGTTCATTCTTTTTGGCCAGCTCCCAGCCCTCTTTCCCGTTTTTTGCAGTGAGCACCCTGTGGTTTCGGCCAAAATGATCTGACAGATATTGGATCAGATCCTCGTTGTCCTCCACAATCAATAGCTTTGTCTGATTGTATTTTTTCGGTTTGCCATTACCGGTGAATATTTCGCCTTCATTGGTGACGGTCATAGCCGGCGCCTTTTCTTTGTCGCTTTCGGGGACAATCCACTCTTTTTCATCATCGAGTTCCGCTTCACTGTAATGCCTTCTTTCTGCGGGAATTGTAATGGTAAATATACTCCCTTTGCCCGGCACCGATTCTACTGAAATAGTCCCGTGATGAAGGTTAAGCAATTCTTTGACGATCGACAGACCGATACCCGAACCGTCAAACAGGATACTCTCACTCTTATTGATCTGATAAAACCTTCTGAAGATTCTTGATTTCTCGGCGCCCGAAAATCCTTTGCCGGTGTCACCGACGATGAGCCGGATATGTCTTGACCCGTTTTTCTCAAGTTCTTCTGCATTTAACCATACTTTGCCGTTTTCATGTGTAAACTTGACTGCATTGGATAAAAGGTTCCACAGTATTTTTTCGATCTTTTTAGGATCAACCCATACCTTATCTTTTAACTCATAATCACATGAAAAACTGATGTTTTTTTTCAGGCATTCCTGTTCGAAGGCTTGGCAGATGTTTATGACTGCCGGGTGCAGATCTACTTCCCTGACCCTGAGCGGCAATTGGTTGTTGGTGATCTTTCTGAACTCAATCAGATCGGCATTGAGTTTGAATAGCCTGTCTGCATTTCGCTTGATGACTTTAAGCTTTTTGATCTGTTCCTCATCGAGCTTGCCTGATCGCAAGAGATCCTCTACGGG
>WGED01000367.1 GCA_015492915.1 Cyclobacteriaceae bacterium | reverse complement strand
CGTCAGATGTGTATAAGAGACAGGAAATGGTGTACGGCCGTTTGGTTTCGACGGATGAAACGGTCACAGTGATTATAGCAGAGATCGGCGACGATGTGTTTACTCAGGAGTTCTATGACAAAATACTGAAAACAGCCCATGCCTCAGAGACAGACGATATCAAAATATACGTAGCAGGCCGTCCAATCGTAGAGGGTACCCTGGCACTGCTCGGTCCTGAGGACATGAAGCGGATGGTACCCATCGTACTGCTGGTCATTTTCGTGGTACTTTTCATCACACTCCGAAGCTTCAAAGGCACAATGATTACTCTCGGCGTGGTGTTTTTCTCCACCATCTGGGCCTTCGGCCTTATGGCGGCGGTCAATATTCCCATCTATGCAGTCTCCACCATGATACCCGTGATGCTCATCGCCATCGGTGTGGCAGACGGCATACACCTGTACAGCCACCTGCACACTTTCGTGGACCACAACCCGGAGGCATCAAAACGGGAAGCTATTAAAGACATGCTGCATCACATGTGGAAGCCCGTGGTGATGACATCAGTAACGACAGCGGTAGGCTTTATCTCATTGCTCACCTCACAGGTTTATCCGGTTAAATATTTCGGGATATTCACAGCCTTTGGTGTGATGGTGGCTATGGCATTTTCGCTGGTATTCCTGCCCGCAGGCATCATGATCTTCGGGCTGCCCAGGGCAAGGCCCGTTGACAAGGAAGAAGACAAGGAGGGCCACTCACATTCAAAACTGGCCAACAATTTTGCTTCATGGATCATCAATCACAGGTCCGTATCACTGGTTGCCACGGCACTGATCGTCGTGTTGTCATTGATCGGTATGCAGAAAATATGGATAAATTCCAGTTTCCTGGAAAAATTCGAGAAGGACAGTGATATCGTGCAGACCGACGCATTCATCAACGAACATTTCGGGGGTACGAGCACACTGAACCTTATCCTCGATGCCAATGGCGAAAAGGATATGTTTAAGGAGCCGGAAGTGCTCAAGTTGGTTGACAAAATGCAAAAAGATGTTGACGGGCAGTTGCAGGTGGTTGGCAACACCTTTTCCCTGGCAGACTATGTCAACAGGATGAACAAGGTGATGAATGCCGACGATGAAGCATTCAACAAAATTCCCGACAGTAAAGACATGATCGCGCAGTATCTGCTGCTTTATGAAATGTCGGGTGATCCGGAAAACCTGAACAAGGTCGTTACCTATGACTACGACAAGCTCAACGTCACATTCCAGTTGAAGAGTGACAATTCCAAAGCCATAAACTCGGCCCTCGATGTAATCCATACTTATGAAGACGACTTTAAAAATCATGGAATTTCCATGAATTACGCAGGCAGCGGCTACAAAGGGCTTGTGTTCACGGATCTGATCCTCGAAGGGCAGATCAAGAGCCTTATCATGTCCTTGATCATCATAGTGGTTCTCCTGTCGCTTATGTTCAAAAAGATCGGTATTGGTCTGATAGGTTCTGTTCCGATCATCATCACAGCGCTGATCAGCTTTGGCGTTATGGGATTCCTGGGTATTCCGCTTAACACAACGACCGCGCTGCTGTCGAGTATAGCGGTAGGCATAGGCATTGACTATGCGGTGCATTTTCTTGAGCAGTACCGGTATAATGCCTCGCTCACCAATGACAAACTGGTGGCCGCACAGATCACCATGGCCCATTCTGGTAAGGCGATCATCTACAATGCCATTGTGGTCATAGCCGGATTCCTGGTGCTGCTGTTCTCGGTATTCCCGCCAAACCGCGAGTTGGGTGCGCTGGTATCGCTGAACATGTTCACCAGCTTCGTAGGCACACTGACGATAATGCTGGTACTGCTTTACATGTCGAACATCTATTTCAAAAAGAAAAAATAAATCATTAGTAAACTTTAAAATTTTATAACAATGAAAACGCTAAAAATCACATCAGCAATAGCTCTGTTAATATTAGTTAACAGTTTCTCAGTTCGCTTATCGGCCCAGCAACTCACCGGGCGCGAAATCATCGACAAGGCATACAATCTGCCGACAGGTGAAGATATGACTTCGGATCTTACTATGACGCTTATCAACAAAAGCGGTAACACAAGGGTGAGAAAGATCAAACAGTTTACGAAGGATTTCGGCAATGTGGAAAAAAGCATCATGTTTTTCCTTTCGCCGGCCGACGTGCGCAACACATCATTTATGAACTGGACCTATGATGATCCTTCGAAGAGTGATGATCAGTGGATATATCTACCCGCTCTTAAGAAGATCAAGAGGATCTCAAGCGACAGTAAGAGTGATTATTTTATGGGGTCTGACTTCACATACGACGATCTCGGAGATCGCAAGCTGGATGACGACACCCATAAACTGCTGAAAGAAGAAACCATCGACGGCGTGGATTATTATGTCGTGGAGAGTGTGCCGAAGGATGAGGATTATATGTACAGCAAGACGGTGACATGGATCCGCAAGGATAATTTCGTGGGCCTGAAGAAAGAGTTTTACGATGAAGACGGTGAATTGCTGAAGATTCTAAAGATTAAAAAGTTTGAAGACATCTCGGGATATCTGACCATCACACACTCCGAAATGGAAAATGCGCAGAAAAATCACCGTACGGTCATGAAGTTGGATAACATCCAAATCAACACGGGTATTCCGGCTTCGAAATTTACCGAAAGGATGATGATGCGCGGCATATAAAGAATTCATTAACCAACTCCTAAAATGTTCTCAGTCATGAAAATCAGGTTATTAATATTAGCGCTCCTGTTGTCGTTCACCCAGGCCCTCAATGCTCAAAAAGTCGGTATCAACGGCTTTGTGAGAAACTACACAGGAGTGCAATTTAACAACGGGGATTTCAATATCCTCCAAAATACGCTCAATCTCAATTTTGAAATGATGGGCGACAAGGTGGCTTTGAAGGCCAATCCGATGCTATATTTATACGATATCGACAGCCTTAATTTCATATTCAGGGAGATTTATTTAGACCTGTATTTCAATGCCGTCGATATCCGCATCGGTAAGCAACAGATCGTCTGGGGTAAGGCGGATGGTGTGTTTATCACGGATATTGTGTCGCCATTGAACCTGACGGAATTCTTATTGCCTGATTTTGATGAGATCAGGATAGGGGTGTACGCTGCCAAAATCAACTTTTATTTTGGCAGTAGCACCATTGAGGCGATCTGGAAGCCGGTTTATGCAGGTAATGAGTTCCCTGCTCCCGGGTCGATATGGTATAAGCCTCCCGAGCTTCCCGCCCCGGCAACATTCGACCGCTCAAAGGAAGAGATCAATCCCAGCCTTGAAAACAGCGAGATATACCTAAAATATTCGCTGTCTTCATCGGCCATTGACTTTGATGTGATGGGTGCGTATGTGTGGGATCAGACTCCGACCATGCATGTGCAAAAGGAGTTTGGCCTGGATTCATTGGGAAATCCGATCCTTACAGGCCTGCTCATCACACCCGAGCATCACCGCTTGTATCTGGCGGGCGGGTCATTTACCTCGACGATCAAAAGTTTTGTGGTGAGGGGTGAGGCTGCTTATTACAACGGAAAATACTTTCAAACGGCTGATCCGCGGGCTGAAGATGCCCTGATACAAAAGGATTACCTGCATTATGTGGTGGGCCTGGATTACGGTATCGGCAACCTGAAACTGAGTACGCAGTTCATCCAGAAATATATCATGGATTATGATGATTTCATAGATGAGGATGAGTTCCAGAATACCATGACGTTCCTGGCCCGCTACGATGCCATGAGGGAAACGCTTCATCTTGAGTTGTTTTCGTATATTGGTCTTAATTACGGCGATGCACTGATCAGGCCAATGGTGACCTATGATGTCAGTGATGGTTTTTCCATCCTGTTCGGGTCAAATATTTTCGTCGGAGATGAACGCGGTATGTTCGGTAAGTATGGGGATAATTCCATGATCTATACCAAGATCAAATACTATTTCTAGACCGAACGGGAAGACCGTCATGAGAAAAAGGTCATTTTTCCATGAGGAAACGAGGATAGGGGCTGGTCCGGCTTTCAGGTAGGCATATGATAAAAGAATAAAATATAATACGGAGAAATCAGACCATAATCCAATGAATAAAGGCCTTATCATAATGATAATCTTTCTGCTGCCTTTGCCGGCAATGGCACAGGATAGAAATGACACGATTCCTCAGATCAGGCTATCGACGATCGTGATGGTCAATCACGGGCACAGCTATATCACCTTTCCTACGGATATCGGTGATTTTACCCCATTGTGGTTTGAGGCCAATCTCATCCCGAACTTTTTTATCAGAAAGAGCAAAAACTCAAGATTGATGGGTGTGCTGACGCCGCAGTTCATCATCAGAATGTATCAGGAGGAGTCGTATCCGATTCGTACGCCAAGCTATATACCGCAGATTTCGGTGTATTATATGCTGAGTTCAAAGGCGGAGGTGAACAGTTTGAGTATCTATGGCAAATACGTACACCATTCCAACGGGCAGGAGGATGACTTCTACAACGAAGACGGAGAGATCAATTTCAAATCGGGCGATTTCTCTGTCAATTACATCGAGATGGGGCTGATCAGGACAAATTATATCAGAAAACTGAATGCCGTGCAGTTCTTCGGGACGTCGATGGAGATAGTGCCTCCCAAAGACATGCGTGAGGATATGCACCCATATTACGGAATGGTGCGGATGAATGCCAAATTTTCCATATTTAAAATCCCGATGTACAAAGGTGATGACGAAGGAAAGAAAAAAGCTCATTTTTCCATAAAGGGAATGGGTCAGTGGATGTTTGGCGAGCTAAACGGCTGGTCTCCGGGCTCATTCAAGAGGATGAACGTGAGCCTGGCGCTATATTTCCATCCCAAATTTCTGGAAGACATAGGTTTCTTCACACAATTTTATCATGGGTTGGATTACTACAATATTCATTATTTCGGACCTCAGATTACTGTATGGCGGTTCGGTATCATGACGGATAAGCTGAGATTCTAACATAAAATTATAATTGAAATTGTTATATCGCTAAAAAAAAAGAGAATGAAAAAAATTGTTGTTATCGTTGCCTTTTTGGTGGTGTCATCCCTTACCATTGCCCAAAGGCCTGATGATATCGTGGGAAAATATCACCTGCCCAATGGGTTGGATATTGAAATATTTAAAAAAGGGAATGAATACCTCGGAAAAATCGTGGGCCTTGATGAGGATAACACCGAAAAGCTGGATGTAAAGAATCCTGATAAATCACAACGTAATGACCCATTGCTGGGCAAAGTGATAATCACAGGTCTTAAATATGATGAAGAAGATCATGAATGGGTGGACGGCAAAATGTACGGCCCTGATAAAGGCATGTATTTCAATCTTAAAATCACGGAGGAGAATGAGAAAGATATTGTTGTGGTCGGATCAAAACTGATTTTCTGGAAAACGCTGAAATGGGAAAAGATTTTATAAAAAAAGATACAGGTGCATAATTTCCGGCATCAATAAGGGTTAGCAGCAGCTTGTTTGTAAAAAATACTGATGGATTCATAACAGCCGGGCCGGAATATTAATCTGCCATAATAAGATGAAAAACAAATCAGAAATAAGTATCGGTAAGACAATGTCAATTGAAGAATTGTTCAACACTGAAATCTTCAAAAGTGAACGACGCAGGGCGATAATCCTCATTTGGCTGCTGGGGCTTGAAGCTTTTTTTCTGTTGGTGCTGCATTTTTTTTACAATGAGGAATATATAAGCCTGTTCAAGACGCATACAGCTATCTATGCTATTCTGATTTTTGCCACGGTTTTGATAATTTACGAAGCCCTGGTGCATTATTTACTCGGCAAGGGGATCAAATACTCCCTATTGGATCCGAGAATTTTCGGTTATTTCAACAGTTTCTCGGAAGTTACCCTGCTTAGCCTGCTGTTGGTGTTTATCATTGAATATTCCGGGCAGACCATTATTCTTCAGGCGCCTGCCACCCTTACCTAATTCATATTTATCGTATTATCTACTTTCCGTCTTAATTTCAGGTTATCGGTTTTTACGGGATCACTGGCTGCACTCGAATACATTCTAATGTCTCTCTATTATTCAAATTTTATATCCGACAGTCCTGCTTCGAACATTTATCCCAACATATCGGGAATGCAGTACTTTGGCCAGGGTTTGATCATGGTCATTACAGGTATAGGCAGCGGATTTGTGGCTAAATTGATAAAAAAGAAAATGATCATGGCCTGGGATAGTGTGCGGGAGAAGAATGAAGTGATTGACTTGTTTGGTCAGCAAATATCGCCCCAGATAGCGGAAAACATTCTCAATAACAGGGATGAATTGTCCGGCGCGAGAAAGGAAGTCTGTATAATGTTTCTTGACATCAGGCAGTTTACCCCGTTTGTCGAACAACATCAGCCTGAAGAGGTAGTCACCTACCTCAATAAATTGTTTAGCTTTATGATCGACATTGTGCAATCTCATCACGGTGTTATCAATCAGTTTCTCGGTGATGGATTTATGGCAACATTCGGTGCTCCGGTTTCGATCGGCAACAGCAGCCAGCACGCCACGGATGCCGCCAGGGAGATCGTAGAGAGGATCAAAGTTGAATATGAAAAAGGCAGAATTCCAAAAACACAGATAGGGATAGGACTTCATTACGATGAGGCGGTTACAGGTAATATCGGATCATCGGCCCGTAAGCAGTATTCCATCACCGGCAAAGTAGTCATTATGGCGTCAAGGATAGAGCAACTGAATAAAAAATACGGCACCAACCTGCTAATATCGAGGGAAGTTTATGATCAGTTGGATGATGAGACACGGAAGAATTTTGAATGGATTGAAAACACTACCGTCAAAGGCAGTCAAAAGCTTATTTCAATTTATAAGTACATTGGTAGCAGGAAAAACCATGAAACTCTCAAGGAATAAAAACCAAATCCGGGAGCTTTGATCTCAGAAAACAACAGTTCTCGCAAGGGCCACCGGATGGAATAACATTTAATTATAATCAGCCTCTGATGAATGCCCTGTCTAAACATATCATCATATTGCCATTGATTTACCTCTTGTTGAATGTGGAGGGATATGGCCAGAGCGTGCTCAGGGATCAGGAAGCGGAGGGCGACTCATCAACATTGGTGTACACTGTTTATTTACTGGGCGATATTAAGAATTCTCCTGCCGGCAATCAAAACCTGCAATTGCTGAGACGATTTTTAAAAGGTGAAAGCTCCAACAGTGCTGTCGCATTTTTGGGCGATCTTATCTATCCGCTCGGGATGCCCGATTCGCTTGACGCAGGCTTTGGTGAAGCAATTGATGATCTGGAAGTGATCCTCAGATCACTGGAAGGTTATGAGGGACAGGTCTTTTTTTTGCCTGGTAATCATGACTGGAGCCGCGGGCGCCGTCAGGGTTGGGAGTCGGTGAAAAATGAAGAAAAACTCATAGAGCGTTTCTTTGAAAGAGGCAATGTATACCTCCCTGATAACGGCTGTCCGGGACCGGTGGAGGTTTCTCTGACAAACGATATTACACTTATCATTTTTGACTCCCAATGGTGGTTTCATGAAAATGAAAAACCCGGAAAAGAGGATGGATGCAGCTTCACCGATGAGTCGGAACTTTTTATAAAGATTGAGGATGCGCTGCGCCGCAATCAGGACAGGAAGGTCATTATTGCCACACATCATCCTTTGTACAGCGCGGGGCAGCACGGAGGTCATTTCCCGGCGTCTTTTTTACTGTTCCCATTGCTGGATTTTAACAGCCGGATGTATATTCCGCTTCCGGGATTTATATATGTCGGATACAGGAAATTTCTCGGGCACAATCAGGACCTCGCTCATCCAAATTATAAGGAGTTCAGAAAAACATTAATATCTGTTTTAAGGAATTATCCCAACGTGATTTATGCCGCAGGGCATGAGCACAACCTGCAATATTTGCAAAGAGACAGCCTGCACCATATCATCAGCGGCGGTGGCGGAGAGCCGACTTATTTATCGAAAAAGAGCACTAAAGCGGATTTTGCCTGTCAGTGCAGTGGTTTCGGCAAATTGTCATTTTACAAAAATGGTGATGTAAGGATGACATTCATCAGCGCAGATCAAAATGAAAACGGCAATACGGTTTTCAGCAGGGAGCTGTTCAACAAGCCTGTCTTTGATCCTGATAAAAAGAAGGAATTGCTGAATAAAGTGAATTTTGCAGATAGTTCCGTTCGTGTGGTGATCAATGATATGTATGACAATATCAGAAAGATGAGGCGGTTTATGATGGGAGAGAACTACCGGAAAGTCTGGAGCGAACCTGTCGAACTACCCGTCTTCAGTATGGGCATGGAGCAAGGCGGCTTGTCAGTGATAAAAAGAGGAGGCGGGATGCAGACCAGATCGCTGCGCCTGGAGGATAAAGACGGCAGACAATATGTTCTCCGTTCGGTAAATAAATATATAAACAATGCCCTGCCGGAATACTTCAGGAACACCATTGCCACCAAGCCAGTTCAAGACGCTATTTCGGCTTCACATCCTTTCGGAGCCATTACGCTACCGCCCCTGGAAGATGCTGTCGGCATAATGCACACCAATCCGAAGATCGTATGGCTTCCCGATGATCCGAACCTTGGGATTTACAGGAAAGAGTTTGCCGGTGATGTTTATTTGTTTGAGGAACGTCCGGCTGGTAACCGCAGGGACCTGGCCAGCTTCGGACATTCCGAAAAGATCACGAGTACAGCTAAAACCATCAAAAAAACACTGGATGATCATGACCACGTGATCGATCAGAAAGCTGTTTTAAAAGCCCGTTTGTTTGATATGCTGGTCAATGACTGGGACCGGCACGATGATCAGTGGCGATGGGCGACCTTCAAAAAAGGCAAAGAGACCATTTATCGACCGATACCCCGGGACAGGGACCAGGTTTATTTTGTGAATGAAGGGCCGCTGATGTGGCTTGCGAGCCGCAAATGGCTGATGCCCAAATTTCAGGGGTTTGATTACGACATTAAAAATGTGGAGGGGCTCAATTTTAACGCAAGGTATTTCGACAGATCATTCATTACCGAGCCGTCACTTGACGATTGGATAACTGCTGCGAATGACGTCAGGCAGGGCATCACCGATTCGGTCATTCATGAAGCCATCACACGAATGCCCGAAAATATCTATGACCTGAGCGGGCCGGAAATAGAGGACAAGCTTAAATCGAGAAAAGCATTGTTGCCTGGCTATGCGCAACAGTATTACCGGTTTCTGGCCAGAAAGGTGGATGTTACAGGCACGGATGAACGTGAACTTTTTGAGATAAAGCGGCGCGAAAACGGGGATACGGAAGTAACCGTATTTGCCCTCAGCCATAAAAAAGGAAAAGTCAAAAAGCGGCTTTATCACAGGGAGTTTAAATACGGTGAGACGAAAGAAATAAGGATTTACGGGCTTGGAGAAAAAGATTCGGTAAGGATAACGGGCCATGGGAAAAAGGGCATTAAAGTGCGGGTGATCGGCGGGAAGGGGGATGACACCATTATCGATGATTCGAGGGTGAACGGATTGTCAAAAAAGACGGTGATCTACGACAGAAAAGACAAGGATAATAAAATAAAAAAAGGGCCAGAGACCCGGCTTCAGCTTTCCCATGAGAAGTCGGTGAATATTTATGACCGAAAACAATTCAGGTACAACAAAACGATGCCTGTTTTCTGGTTTGGTTACAATATTGACGACGGGGTGCTGATAGGCGGGGGTGTAAGAATAAACAGATATAATTTCCGCGACTCCACCATCCAGAAGATACAGGGGAATCTGGCCGTTAAAACGGGGGCGTTTGCACTCAGGTACGAAGGGCTTTTTACCGCCGTATCGCGCAAGTTTGACCTGTATGTCGATGCCGATCTCAGTTTTCCCCGCAATGTTGATTATTACTATGGCTTGGGAAATGAAACAAAAAAGGTCACCGATGAAAAAAAGTACTATCGTGTCAGATACAAATACGCCAACATAAATCCCATGCTGAAGCAAACGCTGAACAGAAAATTTTACTATGGGTTCGGAGCGTTTTACCAGTATTTTATGGTCACGGACACCACCGGCAGGTTCATAGGGGATATCTATCCTGATCTGCTCGATTCCGTGGCCTATCTCCCCCATCATTATGCCGGAATAAACCTGAAATTCAATATGGACACGCGCGACGATAAGATTCTTCCGCACAGCGGCGCCGTGTGGGATACAGAGATAGGAGGGTATTATAATTTCAGGGAACCGGGCAAACATTTTGTGAAGGTGCGCTCGGAGCTGAGCTTCTTCCTGAGCTTCAGAAAAGACCCGCGGGTTGTCTTTGCTTTTCGTTTCGGCGGGGCGATGAACCTAGGTGATTATGAATTTTATTATGCGAATTTTCTCAGCGGTAAGACAAACCTGAGGGGATTCAGAAATAATCGCTATGCCGGCGACCACTCCTTCTATCAGAATACGGAAATCCGCTATAAGATCACGAATATCAGCAGTTATCTGATCAGGGGGCCGTTTGGAGTTGTGTTGCACAATGATGTGGGAAGGGTATGGGTTGAAGGCGAGCAATCAAGAAAATGGCACGACGGCTACGGGATCGGGTTATGGGTGGCGCCATACGACCTGGCCGCGTTGACATTGAATTATAACATGTCGGAGGATGAAAAGCTGGTGACATTCACATTCAGCTACCTGTTTTGACAAAACCAATCAAAAAAATGGCAAAAATATCATATGAAATTGTAAGAGAGGCGGCGCAGTACGTCAAGGATTTTCTGAAGGAAAACCTGCCGGAACATCTTGTATTCCACACGGAAGAGCACGCGGAATATGTTGCGCAGAAAGCGGAATTAATCGGCAGGCACAGCAGACTGGAAGAAGATGAGCTAAATCTTGTTATATTGTCTGCCTGGTTTCATGATACGGGTTATACAGCAGGTTTTGAAGACCATGAGGTGAGAAGCGTTCGGATCGCGAGTGATTTTTTGAAGGGCAAAGACATAGACAATGCGACCATTGATCAGGTCAGAAAATGCATCCTGGCAACACGGATACCTCAAAAGCCGGATGATTTGCTTTCGAAAGTTCTCTGTGATGCGGATATGGCCCACCTGGCTGAGGATGATTATTTTTTGAGGCTTGAAAAACTGAGAAAAGAACGTAGTAATTTGTTGAACAATAAGATCGGCAAGCGCAAGTGCCTCAAGAATTCCGTCCGTTTTTTTCAGGAGCACCGGTATTTCACTGAATACGCACAGGAAGTATTGCAGTCTGAAAAAGAGCGAAACCTGCACAGAATGAACGATGAATTATATGAGCTTAAAAAGAAAAAGAAGGCCGGGGCGGGTAAGAGTAAAAAAAATGCCCGAAAACTCATAGCCTATTCAAGAGGCGTTGAGTCCATGTTTCGGAATATGGCCCGCATGCAAATCAATCTGAGTTCCATTGCCGATAACAAATCGAACATTCTGATATCCGTGAATGCCATCGTCATTTCCATCACCATGACGGTGCTTGTATCACGCTTTGAAGAAATCCCCGGCATCATCGCTCCGACGCTCATTTTTGTGTCGTTCAGCGTTGTGACCATCATATTTGCGATCCTGTCCACCAGGCCGCAGATATCATCAGGCGTTTTCACTAAAGACGATATTAAAAAGACAAGAGTAAATCTGTTGTTTTTCGGAAATTTCTACAACATGGGACTTGATGATTATGAATGGGCCGTTGAGGAGATCATGAAAAACGACCGTAAACTCTATCGCACCATGATCAGGGATCAGTATTCACTGGGCAAGGTGCTCGCCAAAAAATATAAGTTGCTCCGTGTGGCATATAATTTCTTCATGATCGGAATTATTCTGTCCGTATTGGCGTTTGTGTTGGCATTTACAGGGATTTAGGTATTTTCATTCGGATTTGACAAACAGCGGGGGGATGGTTTTTTACATTTGAAAAGCCACAAAAAATCATAAGGGGTTGCTTTTATCCCAAAATTCTCAATAACCTTTCTATTCCGAGCTTAAATTACTTCAAAATCTGGCACTTCGTTCACGTCTGATTCGTCACCATAAAAGTGCACTATGCCTCCTCATCAAACGTGCTGATTTTCTTCCCGCCCTGGCGGGACAAGTTGTACTTAAACCTCTCATTACGAAATCCTGTTGAGAATTTTGGGTTTATATTTTGCATATTTTCTTGCCGGCCATACTTTCCTGAGAATTTTGTTAAGTTTGTTCGGGTATCAGCAAATGCGTTTAGGTAGCAGGAGGTTATACAAGTGATAAAGTCAAGCTACTTTTCGAATTGTTGGTATAACACAAAACCGGAATCTGGCCGACAATGAATTACATTCTCATCATTGGGGTGTTTGAAGCACTTTTTTTGATCCTGTTACTTTTTACCAAGAAAGTCAAGTCAAGGTCCGATCTCTTTTTAGGTATAATAATCGGCCTGTACGGCCTAAGTATATTTGCCACATATATCGAATTGTATAATATTCAGCATGATTTTCCTTTTCCGAAACTCATTAATCTTAATTGGCTGGTATTATTTCTTCACGGTCCGGCACTGTGGTTTTACATTAAATCCATCAGCTCCCGCGATTTTACCTTCCGACCGATTTACTTATTACACTTTGCGCCTTTCCTGGTTTTTACAACTGTCCATTATTTCAACTTTATCAGCTTACCGGCAGATGAAAAAATATACATCGCCAAAAATGAAATTTTCAGGAATTTTGTCTTTTATAAAATATCAGTATTGAGTATCGGCATATCTACCATTACTTACAATGTGTGGGCCCTGAACCTGATCAGAAACTACAACAAAAGAATTAAGCAATATTTTTCAAATGTGCAGGAAATAGATTTGGCGTGGTTGCGTATTCTCACTATTGCTTCCCTGGGCATCTACCTGCTCAATGTGGCTCTGTTTAATCTCGATCTGATATTTCATTTTGCACCGTATAAAATCCTCATGATGGTAACTTATGGATTTGCGGCCATTTATGTGTTGCTGATCGGCTTTTTCGGGCTGAAACAAAAAAATGTGTTTTTGACTCTTTCAGATGAGCATCAGGTTCGCTATAACAAACCAAAGAGCTCCTCTGGAAAGGACGAGCAAAACTTTATCGAAAGGCTTCAAAAATTTATGGATGAAGAACAGCTATTTTTAAATCCCGACATTAATATTTCAAAATTGAGTAATACGCTGGAAGTAGGGGCCGATTATCTTTCAGAGATTCTTAATGATCACCTCCACCAAAACTTTTTTGACTTCATCAATAAATACCGCATAGAAGAGTTCAAAAAGCAATGCATTTCAGAGACAAATAAGCATCTTTCCATTATGGGCATTGCTTATAATTGCGGTTTTAACTCCAGGGCATCCTTTTACAGAGCCTTTAAGAAATTCGAGGGGAAAACCCCTATAGAGTACATCCGGAGTGTCTCATAAAAAAGTGAGACATCTTTTCCGGAAAGTGAAACACCTAAACTCCTGAGTGAGAATACCTTCCCCGGTTGCCTTCGTAATTTTGTATAAACGATTAAAAACCGGGAAAATGAAAAATTCACTTTTCAAATCAGATTTAAGATTACTTACGAAGACATGGGGTTCATATTATTATCTCCATGTCTTTGAAGCGTTAGTTCTTCACAGAGTGTCGGAAAAATCAAAAGTATATTTCAACTCAGGTTTGGCAATGATTTTTGGTATGATCCTGATCCTTTTTACAGGAGGAACTTCTGTTGCCTGTACCACTTTTTCCTTCAGGGATAATAAGGGAAATATCATATTCGGAAGAAATTTTGACTTTCCGGTGGGCACGGGGCATATCGAAATCAACAAGAGGAATTTGAGGAAGACGGCTTTTGTCAACCCGCCTGAAAAGCCGTTCGAGTGGGTCTCAAAATATGGCAGCATCACTTTCAATCAGATCGGCAAGGAGTTCCCTTATGGCGGCATGAACGAGGCGGGCCTGGTAATAGAGCAAATGTGGCTGCAGGAAACCCAATATCCCCCTGTCGATAACCGGCCCGGACTGACTGACCTGCAGTGGATACAGTATCAGCTTGATAATTCGAAATCGGTTGATGAGGTAATCGCCAGCGATACCCTTATAAGGATATCCCCCTATTCCGTTTCCAAACTCCATTTTCTTGTAGCCGATGCTCATGGCAATGTGGCTTCTATAGAGTTTGTCGGAGGCAGGATGGTGGTTCATCGCGGCAATAATATGCCATTTCCGGTGCTCACAAATTGCACTTATGACAATTCGCTGGCATATAAGCAAAGTATCGACAAAGGGGAGAATAGAGAATTCAGTGCCTGGACGGAAAATTCTTCAGGTCGTTTTGCGAAAGCGGCCGCATTAATTCAGGAATTCACAGGCGATAGAGATATCGTGGATTATTCTTTCACCATCCTCGACAGTGTGGCACAGGCAGGCAGCACCCAGTGGAGCATCGTGTACGATATTACAAACAGGATCATTCGCTTTAAAACGCAGAAAAACTCCGGGATACAAAGTCTGAAACTGGTTGACTTTGATTTCTCCTGTGACGGACCGGAAATATTCGCCGTCATTTCCGATACGATCAGAGGCATCGAAGATTTTCAGCAGTACAATTTTGAGGCGAATTACCGATTACAGGCTACTGTGGTTTCAAGTGTCGATTTTTTAAAAAATGCCATTCCGGAAGAAGCGATAGTTGCAACTGCAAAATATCCTGAAACCACTGTTTGCGCCGGTGAATAAATGTCAAACCATGAAAAATGCATTAAAATTCATATTGTTTTTTGCGATGACCCTGGTGACGGTCTCCTGTGTACCGGCCGGTGAGATGACGTCGATAGAGGCTCCGGTTAAATTCTCATTTCAGGCAGGGATCAATGCCGGCGGTGTAACTGAAAATACGGACATGTCGGTTGTACCGGATGTGCATACGGCGGATGCTTTTACCGGTGCTACAAGCCTTGGTTTTCATGCCGGATTTCATATTCACAAAGACCTTGGTAACAATCAGACAGAGACAGGTGTGGATTATATGTATAGCCACCAGACATTTACCTATAATGATGAAGAAAACGGATTTCGGGGGAGACGTGAAATCACCTTGTCACAGTTCATGTTCCCGGTCACATACAATATCGTGATTTTCAAGAGACGTTTGCCCGAAGCGGAAATTCAGTTAAAGGCAGGCTATCTGGTGCAGTGGAACTTTTTATCAGCAACTGATTACGGTACGCTTCCCCTGTACTCGACCAGACAATGGTCAAACGGTTTAATAGTCGGCCTATCCGCCTTCCCGATCCGGTTTGATAATGGTAATAAGCTGGGCTTCTACCTTGAAGCTTACAGAGGCAACCGGATTTACGAGGACTACTATAACCGGCCTTCTTTCGATATGCCGGGGACCAGCTTTGTCAGACTTGGAGTGAAATTTAAATTTTAGTTCTCCTGATCATGAAATTCGCATTTATAGCATTCGTTTTTCTTCATGGCATGATCCACCTGTTTGGATTTGCCAAAGCTTTCGGGCTGGCGGAGTTCGACCGGATTCATCAAAATATATCCAAATTTCATGGGATTTTGTGGTTTGTTGCATTTCTGCTCTTTGCCCTTACCGGAGAGGCTCTACTCACGGAATATCCTTATTGGCATTGGTTGTCGGTAGCGGCGGTTGTTCTTTCTGCCGCGCTTATCATCACTGTGTGGAATGATGCCAAATTCGGCGTTATTCCTAATCTGATCATCGCTTTTGTTACCCTTTCAGCTTTTTCGTCAGAGGCATTCAATCGAAAAATTATAGCGGAGATCCATGGTATGATTCAGCGTGAGAACAATGAGCAAGTATTTATAATTCATGAAAAACAATTGGAAAGATTACCTTATCCGGTTTCAAATTGGCTTCGAAACTCGGGGATAGCAGGAAAGGAGAAAACGCATACTGTATGGCTCCGGCAAAGGATAAAGATGAAATTGACGCCCGCCCAAAAAGACTGGTATGACGCCGGGGCAGTACAATTTTTCACAATCGATAGCCCGGCATTTTTATGGATGGTGCACATGGAAATATTGCCATTTTCGGAGATAACCGGACAGGATAAATTTATCGATGGGAAAGGTGAAATGCGCATCAGATTATTTTCCCAGCTTGATATCGTGAATAGGAAGGGCAAGAATATTGATCAGGGCTCGATGCAACGATTTCTGGCAGAAATCGCCTGGTTTCCATCGGCTGCCATCAGTCCGTACATTACATGGGAAATGATCGATTCTCTGTCGGCCAGAGCAACAATGATCTATAACGGCACCAGCGGATCGGGTATTTTTTATTTCAATCCCCAAGGTGATTTTGTAGAGTTTCGAAGCCTCAGATATAAAGATAACGGGCCGGATGCCAAACGGTATGAGTGGGTAGTTTCCGTTAAAGAACATTCGATAATCAGTGGCCTTAAGATTCCTGCCAAACTGGAAGTGAGCTGGGTGCTTGAAGGCAGAAAATGGACCTGGCTTGAATTGGATATCATCGATATCAGGTACAATGATCAGGAGATAATTTCAGAGATCCGAAACGGAGAGCCCAGCCTGTACAAAGCAAATTCACTTTTGTAAAACCGGGGATAGTCATGCGTTTAAGTACAATTTTGCTCTTACTGAGTTTATACTTTTTTAATTCTCCGTTTCAATTGACTGCTCAGGAGAACGGACGAAGTCAGGTCTTAAATAGTGATTCGGTCAATGTGGCCGGAGAAGAAAACGAACATCCCGATAAAGGCCGGAAACGAGTTTCATTTACAGGATTCCCGGTTATTTTGTACATGCCTGAAACATCAATGATTTTTGGCGGAGGGGCAACCGTTACCATTCGCAATCGGAGCACCAATGTCAATGACAGACCAAATACAGTGAATTTCCATGCAATTTATACGCTTAAAAAACAGGTTGCTCTGAGCTTAAGTCCGGTCTTTTACTTTAACGATTTCAAGTGGAAAGTCAGACCTGTGCTGGCATATCAAAAATTTCCCGACGTCTTCTATGGCATTGGAAATAATAACACTGAGAATGATGCGGAAGGATACACAACAGAAGATTTTTTGTTCAATGCGAGTTTGACCCGGGTAGTTTACAGGGAACTCCGCCTGGGAGGCAGCTTTGAATTACAGAAAACAAACGTACTGAAAATTGCGGAAGGGGGCCTTTTGTCGGAAGGAGGATTCAAAGGCATTGACGGAAGTGCTATTGCCGGATTCGGCCCTGTCATTGAATGGGACAACCGGGACAATATTTTTTATCCGGCAAGGGGATTGTGGATGCAGTTTTATGCCACCTTCTACAGAAAATGGTCGGGCAGCGGTTATGATTATGATTCCTACACTGCCGATTTACGCTACTATTTCAGCATAATGAAAACTCATGTGATTGCGGTTCAGTTGCTGGCCAGGACCAGGGTCGGGGAATTTCCATTTAATGAATACGCCCGATTGGAGGCGATGCGCGGAGTGAATGGCAGCAGGTTCAGGGATCACACCATGGTTCTCGGCCAGGTTGAGTACAGATATCCCATCTATAAAAGAATATCAGGAGTAGCTTTTGGCGCTGTGGGAGATGTGGCAGGCAATCTCCGGGATTATGAGATAAAAAATTTGAAGTTCAGCTTTGGTGTTGGTGTGCGGTATCTCGTCAATCCGAAGGAGAAGATCAATTTCAGATTTGATATTGGCTTTAGCCCATGGGGATTCAGTCCTTATTTTCAGATAACGGAAGCTTTTTAACATAGAATACAATGAATTGGCAACGACCTATCATGCAGACAATTTTTATACTCCTTGCCGGTATCAGTTGTAAATCTTCTCCGGCGGGTGAGGATATTTCGCTCGATTATTTCACCGGTCAGCTCGATAAAAAAGTGATCAAACTAATGGATCAATATGATATCCCTGGAGTAAGCATTGCCATCATCCGCGAAGGAAAGCTGGTCCGGACCACTGCCTACGGCTATGCCGATCTTGAACACAACCGCAATATGACACTCAATGCAGTGTATCGCGTAGAATCCATTTCGAAGTCAGTCACTGCCTGGGGTGTCATGAGATTGGTTGAGCAGGGTTTAATCGACCTGGATAAACCGGTCAGGGAATATCTCAGGGATTGGAAATTTCCGGATTCGGATTACCCTGAAGAGAATATCACTGTCAGAAGATTATTAAGTCAGACCTCAGGCTTACCATTAGGGACGATTGGTGAGGAATATCCGCCAAATAGCGATATGCCGGATTTGGCAGAATACCTGACAAGGGAAGTTGAACCGGCACGCGAGCCCGGCTCGGGCTTCCGGTATTCCAATGTCGGGTATAATTTATTAGAGCTTTTGATCGAGGAAGTGACAGGGCGCGATTTTGCCGGATACATGGAAGAGGAGGTATTGATCCCGCTCGGCATGCATAGTTCCGTTTTCGTATGGGATGATTCGCTGTACGCCATACTTCCGACAGGATACGATTTAAAAGGTAATCCCGTCTCCCCCTATGAATATCCCGCCAGGGCCTCGGGCGGACTATTTGCAACAGTGGAAGATGTAGCCCGTTTTGCCATGGCAGGCATGAGAAGGCCCCGGGTTACAGCGCATAAAGTGTTGGACGAAACGGCTATTCAAAAAATTTATACGCCCGGGGTTGATATACCCGGAATGTTTGGTATTGTCTCCGACTCGTATGGATTCGGACATTTTATTGAAACACTTCCCGACGGAAGGAAGGCTGTATGGCATGGAGGGCAGGGCCACGGGTGGATGAGTCATTTTCATTCTGTGCCTGAATCGGGAGATGGGATCATTATCCTGACAAACAGCCAGCGCAGTTGGCCGTTAATTGCCGGGATTCTGAAAGACTGGGCAGCGTGGTCGGGTTTGGGAGCTGTAAAAATGGCGAGAATCTCATATGGTATAATCGCATTGAGGATCCTTGTCGGATTTGTACTGATCTTTTCTTCATGGAAATTGTTCAATTTGATCTGTGCATTTCATAGGGGCAGCCAAAGACTGACATTCTTTTTCCGGCCCACATCCCTAAAAAGATTTTTTCAGGGAATATCTGGTGCTGGGATGATTATCATCCTCGTGTGGTGCATCGCTCAGCCATACCTGTTTGTTTCATCAATATTCCCTGTTACGGCGGTTTGGGCCGGCATTGCACTTTTTATGTTATCCGCCACTTTAATTTTATCAGCATGCAAAGCCCCGGTAAAAGACTGATAAATTATCATGAAGGAATATGAAAGGTCCGATTTTTTAGAAAGTCTAAAAGGACAATATGCCCGTCAGTGGATAATGGGTCGGATTAGCATCAGTAAAAATTAGTATTATGAATGTGCATAGTTTTCTTGACGATTTGACAATAAGTCTGTCTGCACTGTTTTTGTCAAAAAATAAATTCTTTTGTGAGAGTATTGACAGTGAGACTTTTCCGGAACATTTACGCAATATCAGGTTGCATGTGCCTGAGATCAATGGAGAGGGACTATATGAAGTAAAAGCAGTTTCGTTAGCGGGGGAATTAAATCCGGCATTCAAAATAGCCCGGTGGATAGGGGATAAATTCCCTGTTATAATTTATCATCACGGCAGTGGTGAGAATCCCTTTGACAGGAGCTTTAAAAAAATTCTTTTGTCAAAAAGGTCAGAAATACTGGCTAATCTTGTCGTTGTCAGGGCGCCATTCAACAAGTCAGCCGGGGAATACCTAGCCAGTATAAAGAAACTCTCCAATTTTGTGGCGATGTTATCAGTATCAGTAAAATTGATTGAACATCTTGTTTGTCATTTCCGCCAAAGGGAGAGCTCTGAAATTGTCGTGTCAGGCATCAGTTTAGGTGGCTGGGTCACAAATATTCATCGCGCTTATTTTAATAGCGCCGATACATATAAACCGTTGATGGCGGGTGCATTGCTGGCTGATGTATTTACCGATTCTTCCTACAAAATACTGACCGGTGCCCTTGCCCTTGAAAACAAGGATAAATTGCATAAGATTTTAAACTTTGAACAAGATTTTTATAAAATAAAAGATAATAATGTGTTTCCGCTGTTAGGTCTATATGATCGGTTTATCCGCTATGATGTGCAAAAACAATGTTACAGAGATCATCTTATCACTGCGATTGAAAAGGGTCATATCACGGGAGCATTGGCATTTCATACCTTGCGCGAACATATTATTGGCGATAGTACACAACAGGATTTAGGAATTGGTAAATAACTAAAATGGAAAATCCGGAATTTTCCTGAAATGAAGGCCTTAATCTTCAAACACTACCCTGTTCAGGATAAGCCCTGACGGTGGTGCGATGTAGTCGAACGGAATGTCATCGGGGTGTGTGAGGGACTCGCGGATGTCATCCATGGAAATTTCGCCTTTCCCCAACCTGATCAATTGGCCCGTCATCAGGCGGATCTGGTTGCGCATAAAGCCGCGGGCATGGATATGATAGGCATAGCTCTTTTCGGGGAAAAAGCTGGCGGTAAGAAGATCATTTGCCTCAATACGGCTTAAAAGCACCTCACGGACCGTGTCCGTATTTTCCGAAGGCTTGGTCACATATTTCCTGAAATCATGCTTTCCTTCGAAAAGCTTAGCGCCCTGTTTCATCAGCCCGATGTCGAGGTCCTCCATGAAGGAAGCCAGCAAGGGCGCGCTGAACGGATGGCACTTTTCGCCAAAAGCAAACAGATAGACGTATTCCTTTCGCCTTGGCGATTGAATGATGTTGAAGGCTGCATCCGTCTCTTCGATCCTGACGGCTCGGATATCAGCGGGAAGGTTCCTGTTCAGTTCATGAAAAAATGACGTTTTTTCAAGGGATTCTTCGACGAACAGCTCCACGACGGCATGATTGGCAGAGACCATGGCGTCGGTGCGACTGCCTCCCAGTGTCTTGAACCGCTTGTGTCCCAGCACAAAGGGTAGTGTCTTGTCGATCATCTGGTGCACTGTCTTCACGTCAGGTTGCTTGGCCCAGCCGTGAAAGCGGAAGCCGAGATATTGCAGATGGATGAGATAAAAATTTTGTCGTTTTTTCATGGAAACTGAAAGTTAGAAGGAGGAAGCTGGAAGTTAGAAGCCGGAAGCCAGTGAGGTCATAATCTTTGAGCTTTTTCCTTCGAGCTTCGAGCTTCGAGCTAAAATATCTATTTCTCAAGAAGCAATGCGTCGATATGGGCGCTCATGTTTTCCACAAAATTTTCGGATGCGTCAAAACCCCGGTGCCGCACCCTGATATTGCCCTGCTTGTCGATGATGATAATGGTGGGGATAGACAAAACATCAAAGGCATTGGTCGCTTTGCCATGGGGATCAAAAGCAAACGGCAGCCTGAATCCCCTTTTCTCAATAAACTGCTGCATCTTTTCAAAAGTATCGTTTCTCATGGTGGTATTGACTGCATACAGGGCGACTTGCTCATCGTGTTCATATCGCGAATGCAGCTTTTCCAGTTCGGGAAATTCGGCGATGCAGGGCCCGCACCATGTAGCCCAGAAGTCAAGCACGATCACTTTGCCTGCCAGGTTACCTGATTTTACGGTATCTCCCGCAGCGGTTACAAACCCGAATTCAGGCGCCGGCTCAAAGAGCTCTTCCGTCAGCATCTCCCGCAAAAGCACCGGCACACCCTGAAAGGCGATCAGCAGAATGACCGCCAGTGAAATGATGAGTGCCGGTACAGCCGGTTTTGCATTATTAAGCTGCGGTCGTAAGTACAAACCCAACAGTACCCCGCCAAAAGAAAACACCGGTATGAGCAGCAGAAACCACGCATTCAAACCCATAAGTACCAGCGGGAAAAACAAAATATTCATGGCCGCAGCGCGCACAAAAATGCCGTTGGGCGCCGATCTGCCCCTCAGCAGCCCCACCGCAATGGCCGCGATGGAAATACTTAAAAAAGCAAGGTGCATGGGCCATTTGAACAAGGCAACATATCCCGCCACTGCGAGCAGCACCCCCGTCAGAATATCGAGACTTATGGATTTTGTGTCTTTTTTCATCAGTAAAAGGTTTAAATGGAATTCGGCATGGAATTTTGCTTTTATATCCCGGTTACAAAATAAGAATTTTACAGAATCCTCGGAAACTCCATCTCAACAGCATGCTGTGATAATGCATGCCCATACTCCGGCAGTTAATCCTTTAATATATTGCTAATGAAAGTGGACTTGAGGGCGAGCCAGATGAGAAAGAGCATGATAGCCCATTTCAGATAGACCGGATAGAAATCGGTTGTGTCTTTGAAGCGCGTTTCCTTGATCTCCGATTTTTCATATTCGTCTATGAGTTTGAAGATATTTTCGAGGGCTTTGTTGTCTGTGGCGCGAAAGAACTTGCCTTCTCCGATCTCCGCTATTTTTCTCAGGGTCGTTTCATCGAGTGTGCTCTCGCTGTACACCGTCCTTCCGAAAATATCAGTGCCTGTCGGCACCCTGCCCTCGCGGCCGATGCCGATGGTGTAAATTTTTATGTTGTAGGCATGAGCCAGCTCCGCTGCGGTGATGGGGTCGATGTTGCCCGCCGTGTTGTCACCGTCGCTCAGAAGTATGATCACTTTGGTCTTGGATTCAGACTCACGCATCCTGTTGGTAGCTACTGCCAGGGCGCTGCCTATGGCTGTACCGGAAGCGTCGATCTTATCAAAACTGATATCGTCGATGTAGGTGTCGAGTAGCTTGTAGTCGGTCGTTAGCGGCGCCAGCGAATAGGCCTCGCCGGAAAAAATGACCAGGCCGATACGGTCCTGAAAACGTCCGTCAATGAAGTTTTTTGCTACTTTTTTCGCTGCTTCTAATCGGTTGGGCCGAAAGTCCTGGATAGTCATCGAGCGCGAGATATCGATCACGAGCATGATGTCGATGCCTTCCGTCCACTGCTCCACTTTCTCATTGGTGATCTGCGGGCGCGCCAGCACGATGATAAGCAAGACCATAACGAGGGCAAACAGGATATTGGGGATGAATCGCAGAATGCTGATGATGTCGGAGCGAATCTGTCGTTCGGGCAGGGCGATGGTCAGCTTTTGCTTTTTACGCAGGCCTAAGAGCCATTTCAGCAGAAAGAGCACAGGAATGCCTGCCAGGAAGAACAGCACGAATTTGTACTCCCATGTAAACTTCTCAAAAGTTGACGGGTAAAACCATGACAATGAAAGCCAGTCATTCACTTCGTGCATGCGTTATCCCATTTTAATTTCTTCCACCTTTTCATTGAATATCCTCACGGCAAAGTGCATCAGAAATCCGAAGCTCTTCATGAGATCCGTGCCTTTTTTACCTCCGTAAATGCTCACATCGATGTTGTGGAGGTGCTCTTTCAGTTCACTTTCAGGGTGAATCGCCAGAATCTCCCTGGTCGTCAGCTTGCTGTACGGCTCCCTCTCCAGCCGTTCCATGTATCGTTTCCATTCTGCCAAAGTATGCTCGGCAGCCTCCTCCGGTCCGCTGCCCGATATCTGCTTCATCAGTTCGTGAAACCGTTCTATGAATTTTTTATGTGCTCTGTTCATACGGTACAGCTTCCACCATCTGGTGATGGATTTTCCGAAGAAAATGATGATGGCCAGTATCAGGATGATTAAAACACCTAGGGCAATGAAAATATACGGATAATTGATCTGCTTTTTTATTTCAATCAGTTCTGTGTTAGCTTTCAGTTCGGGCTTCTCGGGCATTTTTATGATCACCTGTTGCAGAATTACCGAATCGAGATTGGAGAAAACGGCAAAACTGTCATTCTCAGTGATCACAAAAACAGGTAATTGAAGGTACTGCACCGTGTCGATCTCAAATGTGGCAAGGGAATAGATCACGCTGTCGAAACTGATGGTGCTATCGGTGCGTGTCGGAAAATATTTTTTTGAAATAAATTCGAAAGAGCCGTAGTTGTAACTACTGTCGGGAAAGATGACGTTGAGTTGCTTCGGGTAGCGTGCTGAAAGCGTGAAAAACGTTTCTTCTCCGATTTTTACTGTGTCACGGTCAAAAGCGCCGAAAACCTCCGCTTCCTGCGCCCGGACAAGCAAGCTATAAAACACAAAAATAAATGCCAGTGATATCTTGAGCTTATGCAACTTTCTTCGATTTATTTCTCACCCTGAAAAGTTTGATCAGCTTGGGCACATAGTCCTCGTCGGTAAAAATGTTGACGTAATTGGCCTGATGCTTCTTACAAAATTCCTCCAGTTTTTGCTGGTTTCCGGTAAAGGTGTTTTTGAGGCTGTTTCTGAATGAGGGCGAGCTGGTATTGACCCAGATGGTCCTTTGCGTTTCTTTATCGAGCAGGGGCACGATGCCCAGCCTCGGCAGTTGGGTTTCTCTTTTATCGCTGATATGTATGACGACAAGGTCGTGCTTGCCGGCGAGCGCCTTCAGGTTGTGTTCATAGCCTTCGTCGATAAAGTCGGAGATAAGTATCACCACGCTTTTGCGCTTGATGAGGTTCAGCGCGTAGAGGGTCATCTTGCTGATATTCGTGCGCAGAGACTTTGGTATCAGATGCACCAGGTCGGAGATCATCCGGAAAGCATGTTTCTCGCCTTTGCCCGGCTTCACGTATTTCTCCTTCTGATCAGAAAAGCAGATGAGTCCCACCTGGCTCTGCTCGAGCACAGCCGACAGCATGAGCACCCCGGCGATCTCTTTGGAGATATCGATCTTTTTCTGGCCCGGATTGCCGATGTCCTGAGAGGCGCTCACATCCACGATGAAAAAGACCGTCTGCTCCTTGTCTTCCTTATACGTTTTCACGAAAGTGCCGTATCCCTTGGCCGTCACGTGCCAGTCGATGGTGCGCACGTCATCGCCGTACTGATAGGGCCGCACGTCGTCAAACTCGATCCCCGAACCTTTGAAAACAGAGTGAAAATCGCCCTGCATCTGGGTGGTGATCGCCTTTCTGATTTGAATCTGATACTTCCTGATCTTTTTTACCAGCGCCCTCATCGAAGAAATTTTGGCTATTATCCGAAATTCTCATTAATTATTGAGAAATTCGCTTTTGAACCGAATACCTCAACCGGATTTTCGGGGTTTAAAATTAGAACTTATTTAAGTAATTTTCACCGTGAACAAGGTTTTTTTGATATTAGCGCTGTTTCTGAGTTTTTCGTGTGCAAACAAGAAAATTAAAAATCCGAAGGGATTATATTCGGTGGAGCAGATAGCCTCATTCCTGAAGGACCTCTACATTCTCGAAACGAAAGTGAAAGACCTGAAACTCGATGAGGATTCCACGAAAGTGATCTTTGAGATTTATGAAAAAAAGCTATACGAGGAGCACGGTCTGGATG
>WGED01000366.1 GCA_015492915.1 Cyclobacteriaceae bacterium | reverse complement strand
CGGGAAGAAAATCAGCACGTTTGACGAGGAGGCATAATGCACTTTTATGGTGACGAATCAAACGTGAACGAAGTGTCTGATTTTGAAGTAATTTAAGCTCGGAATAGAAAGGTTATTGAGAATTTTGGGTTAAAATTTAGTTCTGGTTACGAACTCAGTTTTGAATAGTGATTCATAAAGTACTCTTCAAACTTTTTGGCGAGTTCAAGCTCTCCCTGATTTTTCATGGTATTTACAAGATCATTCAGGATGACAATGTTTTTCTGTGTCTCATTTCCAATAGAGATATTATATCTTTCAAAGTAGGTCAGCGCTTCATTCGCCCGTTCACCGATAACTTTTGCGATTTCAAGCGCTTTGTCTCTTTCACCGACAGCATATAAAAGCTTCACCATCTGAGAGGAAGTATAATCATATGGTATAGTATTGTCGGGAATGACTTCCAATGACCTGAATAACACTTCTTTGGCTTTTTCTGTCTTACCTTCCCGGATCAATGCATTGGCCAGACTGTTGAAAGTAGAGCGATGATTGAGTGCAAAATTCCTGTGGTCAATGGAATTGTAAACCTTAGGATCATTCAGACCACGGAACCTGAACTTATTCATCACATTGTCATACATCACTTCGGTATTGACAAACTCAACCCTGCGGTTGGGGTTTTTCACAGGCAGCAGCCTGTAGGTATTTCCTTCCTGCACCACGTATTCGTTCAGATCGATACTGACGCCCTGCAGTGAGGTATTATTGAAATAAATGGGTCTTTCCCAGTTGTTGGCGGCCAGCAGATCGAGGATCATCAATGTATTTTTTTCCAGACCGTTGCGCTTCAACTTAAAGATCATCCTGTCGGTAAAGTATTGTTTTTTGTCATCCGGAATAATTCCCATATTCATCACGGCAGCGCTGTCCACATCGAGATAGAGCGTTTTGGAAGGTATCGAATTGTATCGGCCAAATTTGGTTGGAACAGCCAGCGCCGGATGATTTTCTTTGATCAGCTTCAGATATTGCCTCACATTGATGGCTCCTTTGATACCCTTATTTTCAACATATGGCAGATAATCATTGGGCCCGCCCTGTTGATAATCCTTTTCCGTGAGTGTGAAAGGCAGTGGCGCCGATTCGTAAGCCTGCCTCGTCATTTGCTCGATGTACCAATCCGTGTTGAAATAGCTCAGCACGATCACCCGGACATCCGTACGATATCCCTCCACTTCCTGGATGTACCACAAGGGGAACGTGTCATTGTCGCCACCGGTAAACAATATCGCATTGGGAGCACATGAGGCAAGGAAGTTTCTGGCCGAGTCAACAGAGAAATATCTGCCCGAACGGTCATGGTCGTCCCAGCCTTCCTTTGCCATAATTCCCGGCACGATGAGCGATACAACAGTCGCAATAATGGCACCCTTTTTCAGGCTACCCGTTTTCTTTGCAAGCCAGTCGGCGATGGCCATGGTGCCGATGCCTATCCACATCGCAAACACATAATACGAACCGACATAGATGTAATCCCTCTCCCGGGGTTCAACAGGTGGTGAGTTGAGATATAAAACAAGCGCCAGACCTGTGAGAAACCATAACAGGAGCAAGACATAAAAGTCATTTTTTTGCTTTTTATAATGGAAAAACATACCAATGATACCGAGCAGCAGTGGCAGCATGAAATAATTGTTGCGTGCTTTGTTATTGGCAAATTCTTCAGGTACCTCTTTCAGCACATCCCACGGAGCCAGCCAGGTCGCATGCTGTATGTCACTTTCCCGGCCCGCAAAATTCCATAAGAAATATCGCATGTACATATGCCCGAACTGATAAGTAAACATGAATTGAATGTTGTCAACAAAATTGGGCTTTTCACCTTCTTTCAGGCCCATGTACTGGCGGTATAGTTTTACGTGTTTCGGGTCGGAGCTGTAAGCTCTCGGTAGTATGGTCATTCTTTTTGGATCGTAAACGTATTCCAGCTTGTGATCGACGATCTCGTACTTTTTCTCCCCCTTTTTATATACAGGGGTCCCTTGCTTCTGATCTATCACCTGAGCGTCAAAATACTGACCGTACAGCAACGGCCTGGAGCCGTATTGCTCACGTTTCAGGTAAGAAACGATGGAGATCAGGTCTTCCGGATCGTTTTCGTCGATCGGCGGATCATAGCTCGACCGAATCGGGATCGTGGTATATGAAGAATAGCCTATCAGGATGAATGCAAGGCTGATCAGGGCAGTGTTTAGGATTACTTTTTCTTTGACATAAGAATAATAAATACCGTAAACCAGAGCGCCGATCAAAAGTAATGCAAAGAAGATAATGCCAGAATTGAACGGCATGCCCAACGAGTTCACAAAGAATATTTCGATCGAACCCGCGATTGAGGGCAGACCGGGGATGATGATATTATTGATTAGAATTATAATAAAACCACTGATCAGAAAAGCCGAGATAAGGCCTTTGGTAGTGATATTTCCATGGGACTTCTTGAAATAATAAATCAACCCAAGGGCGGGGATAGTAACGAGGTTGAGGAGGTGCACGCCGATAGAAAGCCCCATCATATAACTGATGAGGATCAGCCAGCGATTGGCCAGTCTTTCATCTTCGATCACTTCCCATTTCAGGATTCCCCAGAATACAAATGCGGTAAAGAAAGAAGACATGGCATAAACTTCCGCCTCTTCGGAAGAAAACCAGAAAGAATCAGAGAATGTATATGCCAGTGCTCCGATAGCCGCACCCCCCATCAGCATCCATGTCTGTTCTGCGGTGACCTGTCCTTTTTCAATTTTGAACATCTTCCTTCCGAGCAGGGTGAGCGTCCAGAACAGAAATAGGATGGTAAAGCCACTGGCAATGACACTGACGATATTGATCCAGTAGGCGACCTCTTCTACATTGCCGAAAGCCAAAAACGAAAACATCCGGCCGATAAGCAGGAATAATGGTGCGCCGGGAGGATGAGGCACTTCCAGTTTGTACGACACGGCAATAAATTCACCACAATCCCAATAACTCGCTGTAGGTTCAACGGTGAGCCAGTACACGATGGTTGCAATGGCAAATACGGCCCATCCTGTGATATTATTGATTTTTTTATAGCTGTTCATCTTGCATTCATTTAACCGCCGAAATTAGTAAATATATTAGAAATGAGGGCACTAATGATTTAAAACTCTGCATGATAAAAGTGTTGTTTTTTCATCGACATCGATTGACAGGGTCGGAATAGAACCATGAGAAAAGATCAATTTTCAGTCCGGATAAAAAATCAACGACAAAGATCAACAGATTATTCCGTGTTTTTCAGGTTCATTTACAGGTAATGAAATGGAATTCGGCCTATAATTCTGCAT
>WGED01000365.1 GCA_015492915.1 Cyclobacteriaceae bacterium | reverse complement strand
GGTCGTCAGGTCTATGTTGTCTCACTCAAGCCGGGTGTGAACTTCCACCAGGTGCGAGATGAATTGATGGCTGATGCAGAGATTGTCAGCGTGCAAAGAGTGTATCGTACCCAGCAAGAAGGAGCGGAGATATATCTAACCAATGAGATCTGCGTGCAGTTTTTAAATGAGGTACCTCAATCATTTATCAAATCTTTAATTCGTCGTTACCGATTGTTGGTATCCAGAAAGCTGGATGTGGAGCCTTATTATCTTTTTCGAATCTCTGGTAACGATGATGTGCTGGAAATTGCCAACCGGATTGCTGAAGAGGAATGGGTGTTATTCAGTCATCCCAACTTTTATACGAATGTATTGCAGTTGAACTATACCCCTCAGGATCAATACTTTAGCCGCCAATGGAATTTTTACAATTACGGTCAAGGTACTCGTCGAGGGTCTTCAACGCCAGGTGCAGATATTAAAATGACTCAGGCCTGGGATATAACTAAAGGAAGTTCGAACATTCAGGTAACGGTTATTGACGACGGTCTGGATTTAAACCATGAGGATATTTCAGCATCAAAGATTATTCCCGGTTATGATTTTGCTGATAGGGACAATAACGTTCAGGCGATTTATAAAAATGCTCATGGTACTCACTGCACTGGTTTAATCGGAGCTGATCATAATTCCATCGGGGTTGCCGGTATCGCCCCCAATGTAAAGTTACAGATGATGAAGATATTCGGAGATGATGGTTTTTCGGCCAGTAGCGATGATATTGCTCGTGCAATTGATTCTGCCTGGGCACAAGGTGCAGATGTGATAAGTAATAGTTGGGGGGCTAATTCATCTGATACCAATTTTGTTCCTGCAATTCGTCAGGCAATTTTGCGAGCTGTAAATCAGGGAAGAAATGGAAAGGGCTGTGTGGTGGTTTTTTCTGCTGGTAACACCGCAGATAGAGAAAATAACTCTGCAGGGTATATCAAATTTCCTGCAAATATATCCCGGGTGGTTACTGTTGGGGCATCTGACCGCAACGACGAAGTGGCTATCTATAGTCCGAACTCCAATCCTTCTGAAAATGTATATCTGGATTTAGTAGCACCCAGTCATAAAGCTTATCCATCCCAAATTAAAGGAGAAGGGTATGAGATATGGTCAACCGATCTCATGGGAAAAGCTGGCTATAATTCAGGTACTTCCGATACATTAGCAGGCGATCCTCAGGGCAATTATAGCGGTGATTTTGGAGGAACTTCAGCAGCTTGTCCTCAAGTAGCCGGTGCTGCAGCACTTATTATCTCTCTTGATCCATCATTAACGGAATCTCAAGTTGTTGATATTCTTATATCTACTGCTGATAAAGTAGGTGGTTATAATTATAACGCCATACCAGAAAAACCCGGAGCTTCTTTGGAATTGGGTTATGGACGCTTGAATGTGTACAAAGCGCTTCAAAGCATTGAGTTACCTTTTATTTTTATTAATCATATAGATAATACTGAAGATTATGGATATTTGATTGTGGATAATGATTTCACCAAACCAGTAGCATCAGGTGATACTCTATGGTTTAATGCTGGTACTCAGCATGTTGTTCGAACGGCTGAATTACCTTTTATACTCAACTGGCGGAATAACGGAATAACACAAAAACATCATCATTTTTATCAGCAGGAACCATTTGATTTCAGTTTGAATCATCAATTTACAGCAAACCTTAGAACGCCATCGGTTCAAGATGCAAATTTTGAGGAGACCAAAGTTGCTACAATTGAAAGTTTTTTTCTTTTTGCTAACAGTACTGGTGGAAATATTGAATTTCGCGATCCCTGGCGGTATTATCAGGATGGTAGTGGTAATTGGCAGCAGAGCAATCAATTCATCTCCTACGCCTCACCGTTCATCATGGAAAACGATGACATCACCGATTATGGGGGCGTGTTTTTGAATCAAAGTGGGCCACCTGATTGGCAACCACCCTATTACTCCGTCCGTGCCTCCCAATACCAGCGTTTCCCCTTCCGTTCGGATTCGGTATCTGCCTATTTTTTGCAATGGGAAGGGCATAGCGATAGCGTGAGTTTTCAGTACCCCACCCAACGGGAAACCGGTGTGGTGTTTAAACTCCCCGGTGCCACGGTACGCGCCACCTACGATGCCGCCCTTCTGGTGGAGGATACCGATGCCCTGCAGCATAACAACCAGAGCAAGCTGGCCTATGTAAACGGGAGCTTCCACCTGGTGTATGAAG
>WGED01000364.1 GCA_015492915.1 Cyclobacteriaceae bacterium | reverse complement strand
GTGGTCAATCCCAAAGGGCAAAAAACAGACAGCGTGCATACCTACAACCGCAGTTGGTCAAAATGGCTCGTAAATGGCATCAAGGTGTATTGACTTTTTCTCCATATTAATTCCATGAGAAAATGACCATTTTGCAGATCATAGTTTAATTTCCGCCGATTTCGTAAAGATGGTAGTTACACATTTCGGTGAATTTCAATGAAAGATTTCCTTTTTTCCCTATTAGTCTTTTAAAAATCATTTATCAGAATATTGTGGTTGAGATATCCAAAAGGTGATATCTTTTCTGCATACTCGAATTTGTTGGTGGGTGGGACCGTCCACGGGCAGCGTGGCCACATTTGGCAAGTGGGTCGGCCAGCCTTTAAAATCTCCGTTCTTTTATCAAAAACAAATCCATTTTTGCAGTTAAACAGGAGATTTTACGAAGGGAAGGTCTGTGCGGCTTGAGGGTAAATGTGGCTTTGCCCGTGGTGCCTTTTTCTTTTGTTTCGTTTTCTTTGCGCCACCGCTAAAGCTTTAGGCGGCACGCGGTTGGGCAAGCAAAAGAAAATGAAAGGGCGGAAGCAATGAAAGTATCAAGAATTGCTTTCTTGCTACCGGGATGTATCTGTGACAATATCCTATTTGCTATGTAGAAACCTCAAAGTAACAACTACTTAAATCATTCTAATTGTGTTGCTGACGATGGCATACTACATGAGGCCTAAATAGAGACTAAATGGGACACTGCTTCCATGTTCCATTGAAAAAATGCCCTTTTTCTCATGTATTTTCAATGTATAAACCTTACCCCCAGATTAAACGTCTGTCCGGCGCCCTCGCCCTCACTGCCATTCCAGAAATTTGTATAGAGCAACTCCACCTCCATCAGGCCCGGTATCACCTGGTACTTGGCGCCTAACCCCGAGTGAACGAAATAGGCATAAAAAGGCTCCTGATGATGCTTGGGCCAGTACTCGGTCATCACGTACAAGGTGATCCTGGTGGTCGGGAAATAGCTGAAGAAAACACTCATGGGCGTCTCCGGAAAATTATTCTCCCGCGATGACTCCCTGACGATCGAATACCAGAAGGCCAGTTGCAAAAAGATCTGAAACTTATCATTGAGTGTGCGGTCATAAAAAAACTGGTTCATCCACAGATAGCGATCCCATTCGAGAAAGAGCCCCTCATAGTCGGTGCCGGGCTTGCGGCCCTCGAGGTCACTGGCCAGGGGAAAGAGAAAGGTGCTCTGCCATGAGAAATAACCCATTTTTTTAAAAGGCGCAACTTTGATCTTCGGCCCCAGACCGGTAAGGGCTGTGCGGCTGCCGCTGCTGTTTTGAAACATACTGCCCGAAACATCGGAGGGGATCACATTAACCCTTTTTACCCACAGGTCAAGGCCTACGTTCAGTTGTTTTGAGATGCCGTACAAAAACTGGTTGATCATGGTATAGTAGTTGTCGCGGCGGTGATTGTCGATCTTCTGTCCTCCGGAGCCGAAGGATTTTGTCTGCGTGTACAGGTTGTTGAAATTCTTAAATTCCCATTCACCCCTGCCGAAAAGCACCGAAGGGGTGTATTGCTGCAGGTTCTCCTTTTTCTTTTTTTCCTGTGCAGACGCCAGCTCTGTCAGCACCAGCATAATCAGGATCAGGGCGGTTTGTCTCATGGTATTGCCATGATAAAAAAGTCATTTATACCCGCATGTCATGCAGGAGACAAGTTTGGGGGTTTCTATGTTGTGTCCGGGATGATAAAAAGATGATTTCACACACATTCTGTCTGGCATGCCTCTAATAAAACTGAAAATCGACATTTTCTCATGAAACACCATGTACCATAATACAAAAAAGCCCTCCCCGGAATCTCCGGAGAAGGCTTTTTCATTATTGATTATAATCCGGGAATCAGTTGCTCCCCTTCTTCTTCAATGTCGATTTGCTCAGGTCGATAACGACCGGAGAAGCGATGAATATGGAGGAGTAAGTACCCACAATAATACCGACAAACAGGGCAAAGGAGAATCCCCGAAGCACCTCACCTCCGAAGATCAGAAGTATCAATACCACGATCAGCGTTGTGAACGAGGTGATCAGCGTCCTGTTCATGGTCGTGTTGATCGAGAGGTTAAAGGTATCGATCAGTTTTTCATGCGGCCTCACAGCCAGGTTTTCCCTGATCCGGTCAAACACCACCACGGTGTCGTTAATGGAGTAACCAATGATGGTCAGCATGGCCGCGATGAAGACCTGGTCCACTTCAAACGTCTTGCCGAACAAGCGTGCTATGGCAAAAGCGGCGATCACAAAGAGAACATCGTGGAACAAAGCGACAATAGCCCCAAGGCTAAACTGCCACTTTTTAAACCTGATCAAGATGTAGAGGAAAATCGCAATAAGTGAGAAAATGATGGCTTCCAGCGAGGCGCTCTTGATATCGTCAGCTATGGTCGCACCTACTTTCGATGAACCGGAAATTGTAAAATGCTGATCATCTACTTTGGAGTCATCCGCGATATATTTGAGTCCTGTCGCCTCCTCAATGCCCTGTATCAGGGCATTTTCCACTTTATTGTCAGCTTCCGATGATTCATCATAGACGAGGTAACTCGTCGTCACCTTCACCACATTGCTCGAACCGTAAGTCTTTACTTCCGTACCTGTATTCTCAAAGTGTTTGGAAATGTCAACTTTCAGGTCGGATGCCACGACAGGTTTGCTGAATGCTACGATGTATGAGCGACCTCCCGTGAAGTCAACGCCGTAATTCAAACCCCCTTCAAGAATCACCAATATCATGCCTGTCACAATAATAGATCCTGAAATCATATAAGCAATTCGGCGCTTTCCGAGGAAATCGATATCAAGTTTCGTAAACCAGTTTCTTGAAAATTTGGTATCGAAAGAAACATCGCTCTTGTCGCCCTTCTTCCTCGTCATCCATGTGATGATCACCCTTGTGATAAATACCGCCGAGAAAAAGGAACTGACAATACCGATCATCAATGTAGTTGCAAATCCCTTCACAGGGCCCTGGCCAAGTACAAACAGTATCACACCAACAATGAATGTCGTCACATTGGCATCGATGATCGAACTGTAAGCTTTGCTGTAGCCTATTGAAATGGCTTTCAACAACGTTGCGCCGTTCCTGAGTTCCTCCCTGATCCTTTCAAAAATCAGCACGTTCGCATCGATCGACATACCGATGGTAAGCACGATACCTGCAATTCCCGGCAACGTGAGCGCAGCATTCAGTTGCGCCAGGATACCGAGTATGAAGAATATGTTGAATAACAGTGCTACATTGGCCACCAGGCCACCTTTGTAGTAATAAAATACCATGAATATCATAACGATGGCCAGACCGGCGACAATGGAGATGACACCCTGACTTTGTGCCTCTTTACCCAGTGTGGGCCCGATCACCGCCTCTTCCACGATACGAGTTCTTGCAGGCAAAGCTCCGGCTTTGAGTACATTGGCGAGGTCCTGCGCTTCTTCCAGTGTGAATTTGCCGGTGATGATAGACTGACCGTTGGGAATCTCGCTGTTTACCGTAGGTGCAGACTGAACATAATCATCAAGTGCAATGGCAATCCTTTTGCCGATACTTTCTCCGGTGATTCTCTTCCATGCTCTCGCGCCGGCGCTGTTCATCGACATCGACACGGCAGGCGACATCCTTTCGTCATAACTCTGCCTTGCATCGGTAACCACCTCACCGGTGAGCAACGGCTTGCCTCCACGTCCCATTTTGATGGCATACAGAGGCAATACCTCCTCGCCATTTTCCAGCGTCACAGCATGAACATCCCACAAAAATTTGATGTTCGTAGGCAGCAAACCTTTCAGATCACCGCTTTGTATTCTCTTCAGTATCCGGTTGACCTTTGAGGTATCTTTCAGGCTGACAAGGCCCTGGGGATAACGGATGAGTGTAAAAAATTCTGATACCTGATTGTTAACAAGCGAATCAAGGGCTGTAGAGTCAGCTTTCGCTGCCTGATCATCGGCCACGGCCGAATCGCCTTCCGTCCCGAGGAGGGTCGAAAGGTCTTCTGTCTGTTGCGTTTCCGTAGCCTGTTCTCCCGTTTCCTGTGTGGCAGATATCTGGGATGCCTTCAGTTGTTCTTCTTCGGCCAGCTTGCGGTTGATCGCTGCCAACGGACCTGCCAGGGACTCATCATACCATTCGAGGACAGGCCAGAATTCAAGTTTGGCAACACCCTGCAACAGCTTACGTACACGTTCTCTGTTTTCCACACCGGGCAACTCTATCTGGATCCTGCCGGTACCCGGGATTTGCTGAATATTGGGTTGTGAGGTTCCGAACCGGTCGATCCTTGTGCGCAGGATGTTAAATGACCGGTCGATCGCCTGCCGCACCTCTTCCTTGATCACCTTTATAACCGCCTCATCGGATGACTGGAACCCAATGCCCTTATCTCTGTTGGCTGCGTTGGCAAAGATCGGTGCGAGCTTGCCGTCGGGTTTTATTTCGCGATAAGCCTGGACAAAAAGATCTACAAAATCATCTTGACTGTGGCGCTGCATCTCTTCCGCCTTTTTAAGGGCAGCGAGAAAGTCGGGATCATCATTGTTGCCACTCAGGCCTTTGATGATGTCTACAGGCGATACCTCCAGGGTAACATGCATCCCGCCTTGCAGGTCAAGCCCGAGGCTCAATTCGGTCTCTTTTACTTCCTTGTAGGTGTATTCGGCACCGAGGAAATGATATACAGGCTCATTCCATACGGAATCAAGATAGGCCTGTTTTCTTGCAAAATCGATATTGCCGCTTGCGTCAGTGGCATATTCAATGGCATCTTTCTGTATCGATCGCGAAACAAACGTGAACGACAGGTAATACAGACACAGCAAGGTGACTATAATGGTCAGAAAGACGATAAATCCTTGATTTTTCATAATTATCTGTGAATTAAAACTTAAAAAAATTTACAATAATGTTATTCGTGATTATTAGGTTGCTGTAGATAGTTTGCTTTATCTACGGAGCATTGGGGGAGATAATGGACCTGAATAGCGTACGATAATATTTTGTGAAATTCAGGGCAGTGTCGATAACCGAGTGGGCATTGGTTTTTTTGACCTCGGGCAGATCAAATTCGAATATGAGATCGGAATGAAATATGATGTGGGAAAGCTGAACAAGGGAATTAAAAATCTGGCTTGTCAGCACAGTTTGATCAGCGTCAGCATCTGCATCTTCATCGCTTTGAATATCAATAGTCGTTTCGGCTTTTGCCTTAAGCATGGCATTGACGTAATCTCCTCCTGCCGCCAGGAGCAACACAACCATTGCTAAACCGATTAAAAATTTTTTGTTCACAGATGCATGAATTTTGGCCTGCAAATGTAAAAACATTTCATTGAATTTCAATGATTTGACAGGCTAATTTCTGTCCAGGAAATCTCTTATAAATCCCTTCATAACGATCAGTCCGCCACGGAAATCGGAATTGTTCGGGATGATAATATCCACCTCATCTTTCAGGGGTTTCAGAATCTTATTATAGAATGGCATCACATGGTGTTCGTAGCGGTATAAAACATCATTCAGATCATAACCCCGCTCCTGCGCGTCCCGGATGATACGCCTCTTGATCTTTATCAGATCTTTGGCATCGATAAACACGCTGATGTCTATGAGTTTTCTGATCTTTTCCCAATAAAAAACCATGATGCCCTCCACGATGATCACCGATGCAGGTTTGAAGATCAACTCACGAGGCGTGACATCCGGATTGTTGTAGGTATATTCCAGGAGCCGCACCTCCTTACCGCTTTTGATTGTTAGTATATCGTTATAAAACCGCTCGTGTTCAATGGATTCCGGCAGGTCGAAATTGCGTACTCCTTTTTCATCCACAGGTTGCTCGTCACGGGGTTTGTAGTAATTATCCTGGGAAATGAGGCATATCTCTTCATCTGAAAAATCTTTGAGAAGCTCCTTCAGGAAATAAGTTTTTCCTGATCCACTCCCTCCTGTCACACCAATAATCAGTGGTTTGCCCATTTATTGCCCTTTTAAAAACAAAACCAGTTTTTGCACTGCGATAGCCCGGTGGCTGATTGCATTTTTTTCTTTCAAATCTAACTCTGCAAATGTTTTATCCCAACCATCAGGCAAAAAAACAGGATCATAGCCGAATCCGCCTGTGCCGCGCCGCTCCTTTGTAATGATTCCATTTACTTCACCGGTAAATGTATGAAGTTTCCCATCAAGGATCAGCGTAATCACAGTGATGAACTTTGCCTTCCTGTTGGCATTATTTCCCAGATTTTCAAGGAGAAGATCAATATTATCTCCACTTCTGCAGGCAGGCCCCGCATATCTTGCCGATCTCACGCCGGGCTCCCCGTCAAGCGCTTCCACGAGGAGCCCTGTATCATCGGCAAAGCAATTAATGCCGTATTTTTCATAGATATACATGGCCTTCTCAAGAGAATTGCCCTCCAGCGTATCATGAGTTTCGGGCAATTCTCCTGAGTGACCAATATCCGAGAGGCTCAGTATTTCTGCCTCACCTTCCAATTTATGCCTGATTTCCATGAGTTTGTTTTGATTGTTGGTAGCAAAACAGATTCTCATGGTAGAAGGGGTTTTATGGCAATGCTTTTAGAATATCCAAAATTTTAACTCCGAATATCAGTACGGAGTTGGATGGGATGGGGCCTACTGCCTGATCTTTATACCCATAAATCGATGGAATAAAAAAGGTAGCGGAATCTTTTTTATGAAGATTGGTTACACCCAGTTCAAAGCCGATCACTACATCTTTCTTTCCCATAGTAAAAGTGAGCGGAACCTTGCCCCAGGATGAATCAAAAACAGTGTCATTTAGCAAAGTTCCTACGTAATGCAACGTGACCTGGTCGCCAAATTCGGGCATTTTATCATTGGTGCTTCTTTCATGAATAATATACCTCGTCCCATAATCCGGGTCCACTTCGGCTGTCAAATTCTTGTCAGCAAGGTATTGGTCTATTTTCGTAATATCTTCATGAAGATTATTGATCTGAACAAATTTCGTATTATAAACCAGTATACTGTTGGGAGGTACGCTATTGCTATAGCCTTCATCTCTAAACCCAAGCGGAGATGGCACATAAATGGTTGCTGAATCCCCTTCGCGAAGTCTGAACAATCCTAACGCGATACCATCGGTAAAAGGCGGGGGATAAGTACCGGAATTACCAAGCTGGAGCGTGATGGGGCTTCCACCAAAACTGTTTACAAATTCAGCCCCCTCAAGAATCATCCCCTGATAATGTATTTCGATATCGGTGTCCTGCACAGTTTTGTAGCCATCACCCTGCTTGTGCACCTCGATAAATACACCTGCCATCGAATCGAATTCCGCATTTATGCCATTGGCATCCAGATATTTCTGAATGGTTTCGATGTCCTTGATATAAAACTCCCACGCATTGTATCCATCTTCCGATTTCAGACATCCCTGTAAGGATACAATAATCCCTGCCATGAATAACAATAGCACGCTCCCGCCAACAAATTTCAGAAATTTCATAGTTTATTCGGTTTTGTTTTTCGCAATACCTACTAATTCAACATCAAATATTAAAACACTGTTAGGTGGTATCACATTTCCCGCTCCGCGCTCTCCGTAAGCCAGTGATGACGGAATGATCAGTTTTGCCTTTCCACCTTCTTTCACCAGGGCAACTCCTTCATCCCAGCCTCTAATCACTTGTCCGCGGCCTATTACAAACTCCAGCGGTTCATTGCGGTCATAAGACGAATCGAATTTTTTGCCATCCAGCAAAGTACCGGTATAATGCACTGCAACCCTGTCACCCGATTTCGGGTAGCTGCCTGATCCTTCTTTTTCGATAATATAATGCAACCCTGATTCCGTCACTTTTGCTTCCAGGTTATTTTGTGCGAGAAAATCATTAATGATACCTTCCTCTTTTTTAAGTTGTTCCTCATTTTTTGCTCGTATCTCTGCTTCCATTTCGGGCTGAGTCAGTATTTTATCAGCACCGATATAAAAAATGATTTCACCTTCTGCATTGATCCCCTCCGGCACCTTTGCATTAAAGGACTCCTCGAAGAGTCTTTTGGTTGGAACCTTAACGATAATGGAATCTCCTTCCTTGATTTTCTGGAATGCTTTATACAAGGGGCCGAGGTTGTCCCAGTACTGCGCATTGTAAGGAATCGGTGTTGGCTCTCCGGGCTTTGATTCATACAACATACTGTCCGTTTCGGTTGTGTATTTCATGTTATAAAATATCACATCACCCTCTTTAGGCAGTTCGCCTTCTCCGTTCACTACAAACCTGTATTGATAACCATCTTCAGAAGTCTCAAATTTTGCTTCATTTTTACATGCGTACCCTGCCACCAAAATCAATAGTGCCACTGCTACATTTTTTGCTCTTAAATTCATGTTACATTGTTTCTTTAAAGTGTTTATTTAATTGTTTTTCATACTTTTTAACCACTTCCTCAAACTTTTTTACAGTCTCCTCGAGACTGAGGTCCGAGACGCCTCCGGCTGCATTATTGTGTCCGCCACCATTAAAATGATCGCGGGCAAAATCATTGACGGAGAAATCGCCTTTTGAGCGAAGTGAAATGCGTACCACTTCGGGCCTTTCGATAATGATAGCAGCTAGCACTATTCCCTTGAGTGACAAAGCGTAGTTAACCAATCCCTCGGTATCGCCTGTCTTGGAGTTATACTTTTTAAGGTCTTCGGCGCTGATCCAGAAATAGGCAGTCCGAAGATCTTTGAGTACATTCAGCTTATGACTTAATGCATAACCCGTGAATTTGAGCCGGTCCAATGAATTATTGTCATAAATTAGGCGGCCTACCTTAGAGACATCCGCGCCGAGGGCCATCAGCTCTGCCGTGACGATATGGACATTTTTTGTCGTATTCGGATGTTTAAACTGTCCCGTATCCGTCATAATACCAGCATAGAGGCATTCGGCAATCGGCTGGTCTATCAGCTCTCGGTCTCCCAGTTTTTTAATTATCTCATAAATAATCTCAGCCGTGGCCGCGGCGCCGGTGTCCCAGAATTCAAAATCCGCAAACCGTTCCGGCTCCAGATGGTGATCAATGAGTACCTTGACGGCCGGAGACCGGCGCACAATCTCGCCCATATTATTGATCCTGGCAAGGCTGTTGAAGTCAAGACAAAAAATCACATCGGCCTCATCTATCAGTTTTTTGGATTTTCTTTTATTGCCCGCCTCGTAATTAATCACTTCTTTTTCTCCTTCCATCCAATTGAGAAAGTCGGGATAATCAGTCGGACTGATCACCTTGACGTCATGTCCTTTTTTCAGCAAGTAGCCGGCGAGTCCCAAAGAAGAACCCAATGCGTCAGCATCGGGCTTGTAATGGGTTGTGATCACAACCTTTTTTGGCGTTTCTATGAATTTTTTAAATGACCTTATCTGCTGCATATAAAAAGCCCCTACAGGGGGCATACTGAACGAGAGTGCAAATTTGCGAATAAAAAGAAGAAAAGAAAAATTGATTTTTGTTCATTTTTTGTCTGAGGGTCAACTGAATAAATTCCGGTTAACATTTATCGTTATGTTTTTATCTTCTATTTTTGCAACCTTTTATAACCAAATTCAAAAAGTAAATGGCTACAAATAGAACATTCACCATGATAAAACCCGACGCAGTAGCTGACGGCTATAGCGGTGCTATCCTTAAAATGATTGAAGAGGCGGGCTTCAGGATCGTTGCCATGAAAATGGTAAAACTGACCAAAGAACGGGCCGGACAATTTTATTTAGTGCACAAAGAAAGGCCTTTTTATGACAGTCTGTGCAACTATATGTCTTCGGGTCATATCATCGCAGCTATCCTCGAAAAGGATAATGCCGTTAAGGATTTCAGGAAGCTGATCGGTGCCACCAACCCCGCGGAAGCGGCCGAGGGCACGATCAGAAAATTATATGCCCGATCACTTGAGTCAAATGCCGTGCACGGATCCGACTCAGACGAAAATGCTGAGATCGAAGGCAATTTCTTCTTCTCCCAACTGGAAAAGTTTTAATCCTTAATTTCTCATAAACCGGTTGTTGTCAATGAATAATAACCGGTTTTTCATGCTTCTTTCCTGAGAAAGAATACCCTCCTGAGCCATCTCGGCAAAAAGATCGCCCCCAGAAATAAGTAAGGATAATAGGTGAATAACCTCCACAAAATGTTGGTGATCAGGGTGTAAGCGCCGAGGTCCTCTTTGAAAAACAGAGGAAAAAAATACTCTGCTGTGCCGCTGCTGCCCGGAGTAGGCGATATCAGCATGACCACCCACAGAATGATTTGCTTACCAAAAATGACCAGATGCTCTTTGAAGGTAATGTTTGCAAAAGAATCCATGAGAAAATTGAGCAACAGATACCGGGAGGACCAGATAAAAACAGTTGACAGAGATACCTTGACCCAGAATTTCTTTCCCATGCCTTTCAGTTGCTCGGAAGCCAGGATCATTTCCGTGCCTCGTTCATAAGCTGCGTAACGCAATTTTCGCAGGAAGCGTACCGACGTAATCCTGATGAGTATCCATTTGAACAACCGGGGGTTGATGAGCAGCGCAAACGCCATTATAAATGTGTATAAGGCGATAAGCCCATAGCTTATGAAAAACAGGTAATAAAGGCTGCTCTCCACAAATTCGGAGGTGCCCACCGCATCCGGAAATACTGTATTCATGCCGAGTAAGAGGACCAGTGGTGCTGCAATCACAAAGAACATGTTGTCGAATATGGCTGTAAGCAACACGTAGCCGAGGGCCTTGCCGGGCATTATATTCTCTTTCCATAAAATGAAGACGGCAACTGCTGTACCACCCACTACTGAAGGGGTGATGGCAGAGGCAAATTCCCATAAGATGATGACATAAAAACTGCTCGTCCAGGAGAGTTCATCTTTTGTGATGCTTTTGATCCGGTATGTATAGCCGGCAAAACGTAAAAAAAACACTAAAATGGCCAGGAGCACCGGCCCGGAAGAAGCATTAAGAATAAGCTTAAAGGAATCTGCTGAAACATCGGGATCATTGATGAACATAAAAATAACGATACCCATACCCAAAACGACAGGCACCCAGACTTTGCGTGGGTTTAAAGTCTTGAGGATTTTTTTTGTGTCGAGATTCATCTAATCAACCAGTTCCCGCTCGAGCGGTTCGATCCAGAAATTATTGTAGCCGGTGCCCAGGTTTATGGTTATCTGATTCAACTGAAGCAATTCCAATATTGCCAAAAAATTATACACAACAGCAATTTTGTCAGGATTGTATTCAATCACCTGTGTAAAAGACAGTCTCCTTTTTTCACCTACTTTGCTGAGGATGAAATCCTTTTGCTCCTCAATCGTATATGGGTACTGGACTATTTTGTGCCTTGGTTTTTCCTTCTCTATTTCGAATCGTTGCAACACCCGCTGATAAACTCTCAGCAATTTATACAGATCGACATCCTGCAGCTCGCTCTCCACATTGACGGATTCGGATAGTTTTTTGATCTCTTTGATCACATTGCCACGCTTTTCGCGTTGCATCATGTCCGATTCCATTGCTGTGAGTTCCTGAAGTACCGATTTGTACTTTTTATATTCGAGCAAATGCCGGATGAGTTCTTCCCTCGGATCAATTTCGTTGCCCTCTTCATCAAGTTCAGGTCTTGGCAGCAACATTTTTGCCTTAATTCTCATGAGCTTGGCAGCAACGAGGATAAACTCACTCGCCACTTCGATATTCATCTTTTCAAGATGACCCAGGTATTCAAGAAAATCATTGGTGATTTTTGCTATAGGAATATCATAGATATCAAGTTCATCACGCTCGATAAAAAAAAGAAGAAGATCAAATGGTCCTTCAAACAGCGGTATTTTTACTTCAAAACTCAACGATATCCTAAGATTAAAATCTTTATTTTTCGCACACTGATATGC
>WGED01000363.1 GCA_015492915.1 Cyclobacteriaceae bacterium | reverse complement strand
TTATAATATTTTGCAAAAATACACCATTTTATTGAAAATTGTTTTATGCCAGGTTATGAGAAAATGATGATTTTGTCATGAATTATGAAAATTGTGGCTAATCATTATTAAAAATGACCGGAAATAACAGTCATTTACGAAAAATCAAAACAAATGAGACAAAATTTCACCATTTCTCATTGATCGTTACATTTTCCTGTTTAGCCATGATCTTGCCTGACATTTCCTGTTTTAGGTTCTCAATGAGATCTGTTGATTTCGTTAAAACGATCTTTTTGTAATTATCCCAGGTCTTCCTGTTAAGGCCAGAAGGTTGGGTTTCCAAAGGAATTATTTTGCCTTTGACAGGTTCATATTTGCCGTATCGGTTTCGGCGGTATTCTTTGAATTGAAAGTTGGTAACGATGCAGCGATATTTATCGTCCTTAAATTCGAGCCTGATGTCATATAGAACCGCGCCGTCTGCATGTTTTTGCAATGATCCGGGCTTGTGGACGAAAAAGCTTCCCTTGTTTATGAGTATCATTTTTTCTGTGTCCGCCACAAGATGTTTTTTCCTTTGGTTTGCTATCTTTATCTTTTGTATAAATGCTTTTCCGGCATTAAAGAGATCTTCCTTTTTTATGCCCGGAAATTCTGCCACCTCTATTAAAACATACTTCCCTGATTCATCTGTGGGCAGTTCATGTTTTTGAATTGTGGATGCACTTATCAGGAAGAGACATGAAAAAAACGCTATTTTTTTCATTGCTGATGAGGTTAGGGTAAAGGCAGGATGTCCTTTAAGACACCCTGCCGGAATTTAAAATGCATACACAGCGGCAATAAGAAACTGAGTAGCCGAACCGACAGGCTCCAATCCATTCGGATCGCCATAAAACAGTTTGTCACTGACAGCATCGAGCCGCAACTCGGGAAGTAAAGTGAGCGGGCCTGCCTTCAGGTTGGTGGTAAGCGTAACAGCGTGGATATTCTCCCCGCTTACAATAATATTATCGGCACCGGTGTAATCTTTTATTTTGAAATATTCATATCTCAAACCAAGCGATACGGCATCGGAAATACTGACTTGTGGATATAATGCTACCCCGAGAAAACCACCGTTTCTTTCTGCGGTGATGTAATCGGCGGCATTGAGGCCAAGGTAAAATTTATCAACTATCTGCCATCCTGTGGTGATGTCCATGATAGTTCCCGATGGCTTGCCGGTCAGAAAGTTGAAATAAATATCCCATCCATCGATTGGCATGAAATAAACCTGTAAGCCGATATCCGATAACCCGTTGAAATCTTCATAGACGTTCCAGTCATTAAACAGGCCGATCATAACGGCCAATCTGTCTGAGAAGGTAAAATCCGCCTTGATGCCGGCATTCTGAAACGGACCATTCGTAAAAAGATATGAGGTGGAGTAGTTAAAATTCGCTGCGGGAGAAATCACCTCATAGCCTACAAAAGTGCCCATATAGCCGGCCGTTAATGATAAGAAATCAGTAAACGCATAAGAGATATAAAGATTTTGAATACCGACGTATATGTTGTCATCACGATTGTCAGGTTTAAACAGGGGGATAGATTTAAAGCTCCTCGGGCCGAAAGCAATTTCCCCCACAAAACTCGCCTTGCCGATTGTCTGAGCAAGAGTGATGTCGACCATGCCGATAGAGATCGAATTTTGTTCGTCGGCAAAGCTTGTCGGTATGTTTGAGGTGCCTTCATCACTGATATAACCCGAGAAATCGTATTTATAATAGGTATCAACCGAGCCCGATATTTCAAGGCGGTTTTTATTTTCATCCTGAGCTATGAGGTTGAATGAGACAATTAAGAATATGTTGAGCAGTAATATTGATTTTTTCATCATTATAGGAATTTTGAATTTTTTGAAAAGGTTAATAATTGGTTTTGGTGGTGTGATTTTCTTTTATAATTAAAGTCGGACACTTTTATTTTTCCAGAACAATCGTGTATCCGCGTATACCATGTTCATGGCTGTCGAGCCCTTCCAGTTCATGCTCTTTCGAGACCCTCACACCGACGGTTTTCTTTAAAATGTAGAAGAACAACAGAGAGAAGGTAAAAGCGAAAACACCGATGATGGCAATACCTGACAATTGAATCAGAAACTGATGCCACCCGGCCATTTTCCCGAGGATGCCGACAAAAAGGGTACCCAGGATACCGCAGGTCAGATGAACTGAAACGGCTCCCACAACATCATCGAGCTTGAATTTGTCCAGAAATATTGCCGAGTACACCACGACAATTCCGCACACCGTACCGATGATCATGGCCTCATTAGGTCCCATCTGATCCGCCCCTGCTGTAATGCCTACCAATCCGGCAAGGATGCCGTTGAGCACCATACCGAGATCGAGTCTTCTGAATGCCAGGTATCCGCCGAGGAAACCGCCGAGCCCGCCGGTTGCAGCAGCGAGTGTAGTGGTCACACTGACCAGCGAAATAGCTTCCGGGTCTGCCGAAAGCACCGATCCGCCATTGAAGCCGTACCAGCCGAACCATAACAGGAAGACGCCGATCACTGCCAGGGATATGTTGGAACTGGGCTTGTCGTTCACTTTCCCGTTATCATATTTGCCGAGTCTGGCGCCAATAACAATAATGCCTGCCAATGCTCCCCAGCCTCCGACGGAATGCACAATTGTAGAACCTGCGAAGTCATAAAATCCCATTTGTTCGAGAAATCCGCCACCCCACTTCCAGCTTCCGACGGTTGGATAAATAAGTCCGACGAATGGAATGGTGAACAGAAAGTATGAACTGATTTTGATTCTTTCGGCTACCGCACCGGATACGATTGTCGCGCATGTAGCAGCAAAAACAGCCTGAAAGAGAAAATCAGTCCAATAGGTGTAATTACCTCCGGCGTATGTGGCGGGATCATATCCTGCACCGGGGTCAAGACCAAAGCCGAGATGGAAAATGCCATTAAATCCATCGCCGGGATACATGATGGCAAAGCCGATAAGCGCATATGACACAATGCCGATCAAAGTATCTACTGTGTTCTTAAATAAAATATTCACCGTATTCTTTGCCTGGCCAAATCCCGCCTCTACAGAGGCAAAGCCCAGTGACATGATAAACACGAGCACCGCGCTAATGATCATCCACAGATTGTTGGCGGTAAAGAGTGCCGTGGCTGCAATGTCGGCGGTTTTAACTGCCGGTCCGGCTATATCGAGTAGGACAACGCCGGGGATGTAAATAAGATTCCAAAATACATCTGTGGTTTTTAACAAATTGGTTATGATTGTTTCCATAGTGTGTAAATCATTAATAAGAAAATTGAAATAATTGAAAATAATTATAAGACAATAACACCATATTGGATAACCAGAGATTTTGGCTATCCTTTAAATTATCAGTAAGAAGGGCCCTGATGCTGCGTTTCGGAATATATAGTGTTATTC
>WGED01000362.1 GCA_015492915.1 Cyclobacteriaceae bacterium | reverse complement strand
GTTATTACCTGAACAATCATTAATATAAATAATACTGAATAGGCAATAGCCGCCAGGGCATTATGCCCGACGGAAATTTGCGTGAGCAACGGGTCTTTTTTGTTATTCAGGAAAATATCTATCCCAAACACTGACTTCAGGTCATTCAGCCCTCTCTTGTTATAAGGAAAGAAGACTCGCCAATTGGCATATTTATTCCCCACGATCGACCAGTATAATCTATAAATCATGGCCAATATGAAAATATACGCCGTAATAAAATGAATTACACGTATAGTGCCGAACCAATATTGGTTGGTGGCCTCAGCCCCCGACAATATGGCCGGCGGATTGGCTATAATAATACCAGTGGCACCTAGAACAACTATGGAAAAAGCGTTTATCCAATGGAAAGCCCTCACAGGAATTTCCCACACATAAACCCTTTTAAAGTTAAGATTAATTGAATTTCCCATCTTATTTAATTGATCTGTTAAACCGTGCAAGTAGTCGAATTTTGTACTTGCGAAATATGATTGCCGTGCTCATCGTACAGATGTACGGCACAGGCAAGGCATGGATCAAATGAATGAATTGTTCGGATTATTTCCAATGGCAATTCAGGATCGGCTACAGGCGTATCTATCAGACAAGCCTCATAGGCAGATCGTTGCCCATTAGGATCACGGGGCGACGCATTCCAGGTAGATGGCACCACTTGCTGGTAGTTGGCCACTTTACGATCTTTAATGATAACCCAATGGGCCAGCGAGCCACGCGGCGCTTCCATAAATCCTACACCTTTGGCCTCAGCAGGCCATGTGGCAGGGTCACGTTTTTCGCTGTTTGCCATGCGGGTATCGCCGTTTTTGATATTAGTCAGCAACTGTTTGTAGAATTCCTGGGTCCAGCCCGCTACAAGCAGCGTTTCAAGACCACGGGCAGCGGTACGTCCTAATGTTGAAAACAGGGCCGTCACCGGCACATCCAGTTTGGCCAGGGTACTATCCACCACTTCTTTATATTCATCACGTCCCGAAGCGTAACCTACCAGCATTCGCGCGAGCGGACCGACTTCCATGGGTTTGCCCTTCCAGCGTGGTGTTTTGACAAAGCTGTACTTCTGTTCAACATTTAAGTGATCATATGGGGGAACAGGCCCCGAATAATTGATCCTGGTCTCCCCTTCCCACGGGTGCAGCCCGTTATCATTGCCGGAAGAGTAATCGTACCATGAATTGTTGACAAATTCGGTGATTTCTCCACTGTTACGGTGATCAACAGGGTGTATTTCGGAAAGATCTCTGTTAAGAATCACTCCGCTGGGGAATTTAAAACTGGATGGGTCATTGTAACCATTGGTAGGGAAATCTCCATATACCATGTAATTGCCGAAGCCCTGACCGATAGCGCCCCAATCCTTATAAAATCCGGCTATAGCGGTCAGATCAGGAATATACACCTGCTCAACAAACCGTTTTCCCTGTTCAAGTAACTGACCGACATAAGCCAGTCGCTCGGCATTCAACCCACCGGGGTCATCGGTATTAATGGCACATGCCATACCCCCCACCAGATAGTTCGGATGAGGATTTTTGCCTCCGAAAATTGTATGCACCTTTACTATTTCTTTCTGCCACTCCAGTGCTTCAAGGTAATGTGCAACAGCAAGCAGATTCACGGCAGGAGGGAGTTTCATCTGCGGATGCCCCCAATAGCCATTGGCGAAGATGCCAAGCTGTCCGCTTTCTACAAACTTCTTAATCCGCTTTTGTATATCGCTGAAGTAACCAACCGAGCTCTTTGGCCAGTTTGAGATACTCTGTGCGATTTGTGAAGTTTCAGCAGGGTTGGCGTCCAGGCAACTTACCACATCTACCCAGTCGAGGGCGTGCAGGTGGTAGAAATGAACGACATGGTCATGCATATAAAGTGCGCCTTCCATAATATTACGCACCAATTCAGCATTGGGTGGGACTACTATCCCTAATGCATCCTCCACCGCCCTTACCGAAGTAAGAGCGTGTACCGTAGTACAAACTCCGCAGGTACGCTGTACAAAGGCCCACACATCGCGTGGGTCACGGCCTTTAACAATTTCTTCGATACCTCTCACCATCGTAGATGAAGAGTACGCATCAACAATTTTACCGTCTTTTATTTCTGCTTCTATTCTTAAGTGACCCTCGATACGTGTGATGGGGTCAACGACTATTCTTTCAGCCATTTTATTTTGGATTAGGGTGGATTACTCGTTGTTGTCAATTTTCTTTTCTACTTCACGGCCCGCTTCAATCCTCAGATTCAGCTCTTTTCGCTTACGAATATTGGCCGCTACAGCATGCACCGCTATACCGGCTCCTACAACACCGGCAGCGATCATTCCTACTTTGTCGGCGGTCTCTTCAATGCCAAATCCCGGAACATTTGTAAGACGATTGTAGAAAGGCCCGTTGTCCCAGAAATTGCTCTCACTGCACCCGATACAGCCATGACCTGACTGAATGGGATAGCTTACGCCGTTATTCCATCTGATGGAACCGCATGAATTGTAAGTCACAGGCCCACGGCAACCCACCTTATACAGGCAGTACCCTTTTTTGGCGTTCGCGTCATCAAAGCTTTCGACAAACAACCCGGCATCGAAATACGGCCTGCGATAGCAACTGTCATGTACACGCTTGGCATAAAACGCCTTCGGCCTGCCCTGGCTGTCAAGTTCGGGCAATTTTCCAAATGCCACAACATGGACCACAACTCCGGCCATCACCTCTCCAATAGGAGGACAACCCGGCACCCTGATGATTGGCTTGTCTTTGATGATCTTGTGAATTGGCGTCGCTTCCGTCGGGTTAGGCTTTGCCGACTGCACACAACCGTTTGATGCACAACTGCCCCAGGCGATAATGGCTTTCGCCCCCGCTGCTGCTTCACGCAACTGATCTATCGCTGTACGGCCAGCAACACAACAATAGATTCCATTGTCGCCCGTTGGAACTGAACCTTCCACACATAAAATGTACCCCCCCTTGTACTTCTCCATAGTCGCCTTCTTGGCTGCCTCCGCCTGATGACCGGAAGCAGCCATAAGTGTAAGAGTGTAGTCGAGTGAAACTTTGTCAAGCAGGATATCAGCCACAATAGGATGATCGGCCCGGATGAAAGATTCGCTACAACAGGTACACTCCTGATAATGCTCCCAGATTATTGGCAATCTGGGCGTTGTTTCCAGGGCTTTCGCTATCCGGCCAACTGCCGAATGTTCCAGCCCCATGTACGCTGCCATAAAGGCAACAAACTTCATGAAATCTCTACGAGAATAGCCATTTTTAGTAATGCTCTCATAGTAGGTGTCTCTGGTAGGTGACGCTCTCATGGGTAATGTTAGGTTAAGTTAAAAAAGGATTATATAATTTATTCAGATTAAAACAAGAATCCCCACGGTATCTATAATGTCGTAAACATTTTAAAAAAATGCAATTTTTGTGATGCTGAATTTTGTTTTGTTAAACTAAATATTTTCATGACATAGGGGATATTGTCAGAAACCCATGAACTTTGGCTGTAAACTCATAGTTTTTTTTTAGATTAGAATTATGAACAGAGCGGGTTATTTTATATTCCGTCCGTTATATAATTTTGTGAAAATGTAATTTTTTTGCCGGATGATGGCACTATTTCATTGCCGGGGGAAGGACATCATCTTTAATCAACGAACATGGCGGTAAAAATTTAAATGCCCCCGTTGAAAGAATAGAATGAAAAATGCATGAATTTTCCATAGCTTTGGGCATAGTGAAAATTGCAGAAGAAGAGAGTCGGAAGGCGAAAGCAAAAACTGTGAAAGTAATAAACCTTGAGATCGGCACACTTTCGGGTATTGAACTGGAAGCGCTTGAATTTGCATGGCCTGCCGCAGTAAAAGAAACGGTACTCGAACATGCTAAACGCAACATCGAGGTAATTGATGGAAAGGCAAAATGCCTTGAATGCGATCAAATCTATGATTTAAACGATATTTATGATGCCTGCCCAAATTGCGGGGGCTATTTTAAAGATATCATTCAGGGAAAGGAATTGAGAATTAAATCCCTTGACATAGAATAAATCGGAAATACTAAATCATATAATCATGTGTCTGGCAATACCCGGTAAAATTGAAGAAATAACAGGTCAACTCGATGATACTTTTCGTATGGGAAAAGTGGCATTTGGCGAGGTGAAGAGAGAAATAAACCTCTCGATGGTGCCTGAGGCTAATGTGGGTGATTATGTGCTGGTACATGTCGGGGTTGCTATAAGTGTTATTGATGAAGACGAAGCGAAAAAAACATTTGACCTGTTGAAAGAGATGGGCGAGCTGGAAAATCTGGAACCGCCGGATGAGGAAGATTGAACCCAAAATTCTCACCAGGATTTCGTTATGAGAGGTTAAAGTACAACTTGTCCCGCCAGGGCGGGAAGAAAATCAGCACGCTTGATGAGGAGGCATAATGCACTTTTATGGTGACGAATCAAACGTGAACAAAGTGCCTGATTTTAAAGTAGTTTAAGCTCGGAGTAGAAAGGTTATTGAGAATTTTGGGTTGAAGTACTCTGATGTATTGACATAACATTGTTCCGTTTATCGCACAAAAAAGGCCGGTGCTAAACCGGCCTGATTATGAAACAGAATGAAATTATAGATTAAAAAGCGTAATCATCTTTTTCGAGCAAGTAATCGGCGATTCTTCTTCGGGCATCTTTCAGATTGAAAGGTTCCATTTTCGTAAAACGCTTTAAACCCATCAGCATCATCCGCTGCTCGTCGCCTTCGGTAAAGGCCATAATTGCCTCCCTTCCTGCCCAGGTAGCCCGAGTCATGGCATTGTGAAGATAAATCCTTGCCAGGTCGATATGATATTTTGCTTTCTCCTCACCCCACATTGATATGAGCTTTTCGGTCCTTAGCAAGGCAGACTCCGCTGCGTAACCTTCTATCAGCATGTCAGCGAGGTGCATGATGATCTCCTGCTCTTCTTTGAGGTTGGTCATGAACTTCTGTACCGCCGCTCCGGCGATCATCAGTCCCGCCTTCTTCAATCCTTTCAATGCTTTTCTCTCCTTAGCCAGCACTTCATCACTTTCACTCGCACCGAAATCAGGAATTGAAGTAAGTTCTTTGGCCACAGCCATAGCGGGCCCCATCAGGTCAAGTTCTCCCTTCATACCCCGCTTCAAGATCATATCGACCGTCAGAAGGCGGTTAATCTCATTGGTGCCCTCAAATATCCTATTAATTCTGGCATCCCTATACGCCCTCTCCATCGGCCCTTCTGCAGAATATCCCATTCCGCCATAGATTTGCACCCCTTCATCCACGGAGTAATCGAGCGTTTCGGAACCGTGTACCTTGAGCATGGCGCATTCAATTGCAAACTGCTCAGTGGATTTGAGCTTAGCCTCTGCCTCACTCATGCCATTAGCAATCATAGCCTCAAAAGCATCGTCGATATTTTGGCCGGCACGGTAATGGGCAGATTCGGAAGCAAAAATTTGAGCTGCAACGTCACCTATCTTGTGCTTAATAGCTCCGAATGACCCAATGGTCTTACCAAACTGCTTTCGCTGATTGGCGTATTTAATTGCCTCACGGAGAGCATGTTTTGCTCCTCCAACGGCACCAACTCCCAGCTTAATCCTCCCGATGTTCAAAATATTCAAAGCAATCTTAAAGCCGTTTTCTCTTTCAGAAAGCATGTTTTCCACTGGTACCTTCACATCATTGAAAAATATCTGCCTGGTTGAAGACCCTTTGATACCCATCTTTTTCTCTTCCGGGTTCATGGTAATGCCCTCAAAATCTTTCTCAACGATAAATGCTGAGAGAAATTTATCATTATCAATCTTGGCGAAAACAGTGAATATGTCAGCAAAACCTCCATTGGTGATCCACATCTTTTGACCATTTAGGATGTAATACTTACCATCTTCGGACAGCTTTGCTTTAGTTTTTCCGGCATTGGCATCTGATCCTGCATCAGGCTCGGTCAGACAATAAGATGCCTTATACTCACCTGTAGCAAGTTTTGGAAGGTATTTGTTTTTTTGTTCTTCAGTACCATAATACAGGATAGGTAATGTGCCGATACCCGTTTGTGCTGTTAGTGCTACGGCAAAAGAGAATCCTTTTCCGATCTCCTCTGCAATCAACATAGAGGTATTGAAATCCATGCCGAATCCCCCGTATTTTTCCGGCACCGATGTGCCGAGGAGCCCCAACTCTCCGGCCTTGTCGAGCAGCTTCGGCATGAGATCCGGATTCTTTTCGATATTATCGATATCATCCAGTCTGGGATACACTTCCGTTTCGAGGAAATCGCGACATGTCTGGGCAATCATCCTCTGTTCTTCCGTCCATTCCTCGGGGATGAAAATTTCTTCAGCCTTTGTCTCGCGTATCAGGAATTCTCCTCCCTTGATGGCTTTTTTCTTGTCTGTAGTTTCCATAATTATCCATTCATTAGTTTAATCTCTCAATTATTCCGGCAACCCCCTGACCACCACCCACACAGGCAGTCACAATGCCGTATTTCTGATCTCTTCTTCTCATTTCATTGATGATCTGTATCGTCAGCTTGGCTCCTGTACAACCCAGCGGATGACCGAGTGCTATGGCACCGCCATTTACATTTACAATATCAGGATCGAGATCGAGTTCCCTGATCACAGCTAATGACTGAGCTGCAAACGCTTCATTGAGCTCTACCTGTTCGATATCAGACTGCTTCAGCCCTGCCATTTTCAATACCTTTGGCACTGCAGCAACCGGGCCGATGCCCATGATCCTCGGCTCTACCCCTGCTACAGCATAATTTACGAGACGGGCGATGGGCTCCAGGTTGAGCTCTTTAACCATGCGCTCCGACATCACCATTACAAAGGCTGCTCCGTCAGATGTCTGGGAGGCATTGCCTGCCGTGACCGTGCCGCCCTGTGCAAATACGGGTCTGAGTTTTGCAAGCGCTTCAAGGCTTGTGTCAGCTCTCGGGCCTTCATCGGCATCAACGGTCCAACTCCTGGTTTTGCGTTTATAATTTTCATCCAGATATACCTCTTCCACCGTCACCGGGATAATTTCATCCTTGAATTTCCCTTCCTTCTGCGCCTCAAGGGCTTTCATGTGGGAATTATATGCGAACAGGTCCTGATCCTCCCGGGTGATATTGTACTTCTTTGCAACCTCCTCAGCCGTTACACCCATGCTCGTGTAATAATCGGGGTGTTCCGAAGCAATTTTATAATTAAGCCCCGTTCTCCAGCCGAGCATAGGCACCAGCGACATAGACTCCGTCCCTCCTGCAATAATACATTCAGCCATCCCCGCCCTGATGCGGGCAGTGGCTATATTTATGGTTTCAATGCCCGAACCGCAATATCTGTTTACAATCATGCCGGGTACTTCTTTCGGAAGTGATAGCAAAGAAATGAAACGTCCCATCTGCATACCCTGCTCGGCTTCCGGCACGGCATTTCCAACAATAACATCGTCAATTCGCTGGGGATCAAGACCTTCGATGGAACCGACCAAGTGCTTAATGACTTCGGCGGCCAGGTCATCGGGCCTGGTAAAGCGGAATCCGCCCCTTTTGGCTTTTCCGACAGCAGTTCTGTAACCCGCTACTATATATGCATCCATGATATTTTTAGTATTTTTAGTTTCTTAATGGTTTTTTACCGTTTAATATGGCTTCGATCCTTTCAAGGGTCTTGCGTTCGCCACAGAGCGAAAGGAAAGCTTCACGTTCGAGATCGAGCAGATATTGCTCACTCACCTCCGTCGGAGATGACAGGTCGCCACCACACATCACATTGGCGATCTTCCTGGCGATGAGTACGTCATGATCAGTGATATAATTGCCCATCCTCATGCCTGAAATACCGGACAGGAAAAGTGCCATAGCGCCTCGCCCCTCAACTTTAATATCCGTTCGGATAACCGGCTTTGTATAGCCGGCTTCTGCAAGCTCGATGGCTGTCCTTTTGGCATCCGCAATCTGCCTGTCTTTATTGATCGTAATCTTATCCATTGGACGAAGGATATGCATCTCGCGGGCTTCTTCGGCAGAGGCAGCAACCTTAGCCGTAGCAATATTCATAAAGGAATTCTGCAGCGCATTGTAGATCACATCCCCGGGTTCTGTTCTGTCAGACACACGCAATGTCAGCTCTTTGGTTCCTCCTCCTGCGGGGATCACACCGACGCCAACTTCCACCAGACCAATATATGTTTCGGCAGCAGCCTGTACCCTGTCAGCATGGAGGGTGAGCTCACAGCCTCCCCCGAGCGTCATGCCATGTGGTGCAACAACAACGGGAACCGAAGAATATCTAGCCCTCATGATTGTGTTCTGGAAAGTCTTGATGAGAAAATCCAGTTCATCGTATTCCTGTTCGATGGCATACATGAACACCATGCCCAGGTTGGCGCCGACGGAGAAATTCGCACCCTGATTACCTATGACAACACCTTTGAATTCCTTCTCACCCAGATCAATACCTTTATTGATCCCCTCAATCACCTCGCTGCCCATGGTGTTCATCTTGGTGTGAAATTCGACGTTTATAATCCCGTCACCCAGATCAAAGATGGTACACCCCGAATTTTGCCATACCACATTATTGGTGCGCAGATTATCGAGAATAATAAACTGATTGCGTCCGGGGATTTCTTTGTATGACTTTGAAGGTATATCATAATATTTTTTAATGCCGTCTTCTACAATATAGAATGACTTGAAGCCCGCCTCAATCATATCGTAAACCCACTGATTGGGCTTGTAGCCGGCAGCTTCCATTTTCTCAACCGTTTTCGGAACATCCACCAGATCCCAGGTTTCGAAGGGACCAACCTCCCACCCAAATCCCGCACAAACAGCATCATCTATTTTATAAAGTTCGTCGGCGATCTCGGGTATTCTGTTCGAAACATATTGGAAAACGCCATAAAACGAATCCCTGTAAAACTCACCTGCCTTGTCCTTACCACCGAGCAGCACCTTAAACCGTTCCCGCACGTTATCAATAGGCTTAGTCAATTCAAGTGTGGGGAATTTTACCTTTTGTCTGTCCTTGTATTCAAGTGTCTTCAGATCGAGCGTAAGAATTACGGTTTTCCCTTTATCATCTTTGGTCTTTTTGTAAAATCCCTGCTTTGTCTTATCGCCAAGCCAGTTCTTTTTTATCAACTCATTGACGACATCCGGGATCTTAAAAATATCTCTGCCCTCATCATCGGGAAGGCTGTTGTACAGGTTATCAGCCACTTTAACGAGCGTATCCAGCCCCACTACATCACTGGTGCGGAAGGTGGCTGACTTAGGACGTCCGATCACGGGGCCTGTCAACTTATCCACCTCATCGATGGTGAGATCAAGTTTTTGCATCGTATCCACTACCTTGAGTATGGAGTAAATTCCAACTCTATTGGCGATAAAAGCAGGTGTATCTTTACACAAAACGGTTGTTTTGCCAAGATATAAGTCGCCGTAATGCATGAAAAAATCAATGATTTCCGGCTTTGTTTTAGGACCCGGAATTATCTCGAGCAGCTTCAGATACCGCGGAGGATTGAAGAAATGTGTGCCGCAGAAATGCACCTGAAAATCTTCACTTCTCCCTTCGCTCATCAGGTGTATGGGGATGCCGGATGTATTTGTGGTTATAAGTGTGCCATGGGTGCGGTGTTCTTCCACCTTATCAAAGAGTTGCTTCTTGATTTCGAGATTCTCCACTACGGCCTCGATGATCCAGTCGCAGTCTTTAATGCCTGCCAGGTCATCGTCAAAATTGCCTAATTTAACCCTGGAAGCATAGCTTTTCTTATACAGGGGAGAGGGCTTTGATTTGACAGCTGTCTGAAACGAACTGTTCACAATCCTGTTTTTAACAGCTTTGTCATCAAGTGACAAACCTTTTTTAGCCTCCTCTTCCGTCAGCTCTTTGGGTGCAATATCGAGCAGCAGGACTTCCAGGCCTATATTGGCAAAGTGACAGGCTATCCGGGACCCCATGGTGCCCGAGCCCAATACAGCTACTTTGGATATGTTTCTTTTCATCGTTTTTGTTTTGGGGTTTTAATCCTTATTGATCAATTCTCTTAATTCAGCATTGTTTTCCGTCCAGTCGATGATCATCCGCGATACCTGCCTGAAAGTATTCAGCTTGCTTTCGGGGATACGTTCAAACACAAACTGGTTGAATGCCTTTACAGTCTCAATTGCTTTGTGTTTCTTTTCTTTTCCCTTTTCCGTAAGGAAAATGCGCACCGATCGTTTGTCATTCGGGTCCTGTTCACGGTAAATAAATCCCTTTTCCTCAAGATTTTTAAGCGCCCGGGTCAGACTTCTGGACTCAAGCCCCATCAGGGGAGCGATTTTAGTTGCCGGAGTGCCTTCAGAAGAACTTATATTCATAAGGATGAACGCGATGG
>WGED01000361.1 GCA_015492915.1 Cyclobacteriaceae bacterium | reverse complement strand
TGACTGCAGGGTATGGGTGTCTGAATTCACCTACCTGCCGGTCAAGTGGCCCAGACAGTACCGCTACGTAGTCAGACGGGAAGAGATGCCCTCCGGCGGTCAGCTGACTCTTCTGGACGATTCCGTGTAAAGGTACCATGTAATCGTCACCAACAGGATGGAGCCGGCGGCGGAACTCGTCCCCTTTCATCTTCAGAGGGCCACCATAGAGGACTTTATCAAAGAGACAAAATTCCGAATTCGCTCATACACATCAAAATTGATCGCTCGATTGCTGTCATCTCGTGATATAGGGAGTATCCCGTCATATAATCTGCCCTGGACACCACAAATTCATATGGCCTTATCCACAAATCCTTTGCTATATTTCCTTATCGCTGGATTTGGGTTTAAATAAACTACTATTTCTTCTTTTCTGTCAGTATGTTATGCTTCCTATATGTGTATTTCTACCCACTCACTTCAACGATGAGCCATATTTTTTACCCCTTGACTAGCAGGGGCCATATATGGGTTCGGGGGCGCCCATAGCGCGGCCACGACAAGCGGATGAAGCACTGATTAACCACCGACTCTGATAGCAGTGCTTCTTACAAAAAAAAGCCGCCGTTTTGCGCATGGTGCAATGAATTGTTAGATTTCTTTAGGTACTTCACCTCTTTATCTTTCTCCGTAAGCCAAAAAAATATTTATATCAGCGTAATTATCAGAGCACTCCGACTGGGCACAACAGCTTTCACCAACTGAGGTTACAGTCACATTTTTCAAACCAGCTTGCCTAAACCATTGCGCAACATCATTTCTTTTGAAGCCTAACCATCTATCATGATGCTCGATTCTCAGAAAATCATAATTATGCTCATAAAGGTCTGTAATTATGAGTTTTCCACCTTTTTTTAATGTTCGTACAGCCTCTTTTATTGCTTCTAATGGATCTTCTACATGATGTAGGTACATATTGCCAAAAACATATTCAGCAACATCATTTTCTATGGGTAAATTTTCTGCGTTCCCCTGGCGACAATCAAGCTTTGTAGAGTTGTCAAACTTTTTTTGTAATACGTCGATCATTTCAGACGATTGATCTATTGCAATTACATTCAAACCTTTTTCAAGTAATGCCTCTGTAACAAATCCTGAACCTGCCCCTAGGTCGATGGCCGTCTCATTTCCTTCAACTTGAGCTGTGGAAATTGCTTTATCCCGGACTGCTTCTGAAAAGAAACCTTGTTGCATTCTGTCCCATTCGCCAGAGACTTTATCAAAATATTCTTTACTGCCTCCTCCGCTCATCAGACGCTATTCCTTATTTATTTCAAATTCATCCAGCGAAGTATTATAGGAGTTAAGAACTTCATCCATTTGTAATCGTTTTTGCCCGGCAGATACCGCCATAACCTTTGCAAAAACCTCAGATAACTCTCTTTTTTTATTCCTTCTTTTTTCGCCCTAAGAAGATAATAACGCTGGCATGGAAGACAATTTAATGCCATTGCTGCTGCTAATCCAAAATAATACAAAATGTGTATGCTTAACAGCCACTTGGACGGAGACCCGCTGTTGGGCGTCAATCTCCAGCGCCTTGTTAGCACATAAATAGCTACGTTAGATGGACGCACAGCGTTCAGCGAACTCCTTTTTCTATAAAGCCTACATTGCTCCGGCGATACTCGTTGCGCCGATAAATGTCGAGTCTACAACACAGATGGCCTCCGGTCAATCGGAAAACTGTGAAAATGCCTTGACCTGAATTGCCGCACCAGTCAATATAACAGCTGCGAAGTGGCAGCCAGGGGTGGACAGACGCTCAGATGGCAACAGCGCTTATCATGCCGAACCTCGCCGGAGGCGAGAGTGTAGATGACTTAAAGGCGCTGGAAGCCGGCGAGGGGTTTTGCTCTATAATAAGGAGGGTTGAGCGTCACGGGTTACGGCGGAAAGAGCGGCGTGAGTTGGAGCGGCGGTGGCGTAAAGAGAAGAAGCGCCAGGCAGGCAAAGCTTTTATCCCTGAATCGAACGAGTATTTACGAGGTTTTTGCGGAGTAAACAGAGGTCGGCAACGCTTGATATGGATGCGACGCTGGCAGAGAGTAACAAGGAGTCTGCGAAGTATTGCTACAAGGGGTTCAAGGCGTACCAACCACTCAATACATGGTGGGCAGAGCATGAGCTGATCGTTCATACGGAGTTTCGGG
>WGED01000360.1 GCA_015492915.1 Cyclobacteriaceae bacterium | reverse complement strand
GATATAAACCACAAACCATCATGTTGCCATCGGGAGACCCTTCGCTCCGTTCCGGATAACACAGAAATTATCATCTTGATCCTTGATTTTAACCCAAGATTCTCAATAACCTTTCTATTCCGAGCTTAAACTACGTCAAAATCAGGCACTTCGTTCACGTTTGATTCGTCACCATAAAAGTGCATTATGCCTCCTCGTCAAACGTGCTGATTTTCTTCCCGCCCTGGCGGGACAAGTTGTACTTTAACCTCTCATAATGAAATCCAATTGAGAATTTTGGGTTAAAAAAACATCATCGCCGCCCTCGTTTAGTTCCGTCTTTGTCCAGGCGGGGAATCGGGACGCCGGGGTATCCCTTATGGAAACGGGATGATGAAAAAATGATCATTTTTCCAACCTTGTTCTTGACAGGCACAGGGAATAAGCTATAAGCGAGCAGGAATTGTAGAAAAGAGAAGGATCAGGAGGGGATGGGATAACCTATTTTTTTGTAATAGCGATTGCGGTCCTTGATATTTTTTGAGCTGGGTTTACGGATGCAGTTGAGCGTGCTCGAAATGGCATAGACTTCTTCTACTTTGAATTTCTCCGCAATAAACTCATTGGGTGTTTTATTGTATTGCTCCATGAAGAATTCGTTGATTTGCGCGAGCGTGTCTTTGTCTTTGATCCTGTTGAGGATATCGAGTATATCCGTGGCACCGGACCCGTTGGTGAGACATTGATAAATTGCTTTTGCGAGTTCCATTTTCAAGGGCAGAAGTCCCGAATTAAGTAAATATTGCCGTAAAGTTAAATAAATATTGATTGAAAATTAAAAATCGGAATTCACCACGTCCCAATCAATGCCCTCAGCGATGATAATTGAGACTGTTGATTCCCGAAAAATCCGTTCAATATTCGATCCTGTCGGGCTTTTCGTTCCATCGCCTGAATGCTTCGAGCGCCTCTCTGCGCATCATCTGCATGGAGGGTAAGTGCCTGTGTTCATGAGATTTACACAATTCTTCATAGATCATCTCGTCGTCAAAGCCTGCCTCTTTGGCGTCAGTACGCGTTGCGGCGAACCAGAGCTTGTCGATGCGCGCCCAGTAGATAGCGCCGAGGCACATGGGGCACGGCTCGCACGAGCAGTAGATCTCGCACCCTTCGAGGCTGTGGGAGCCGAGCGCCTTGCAGGCCTCCCTGATGGCGACCACCTCCGCATGGGCGGTGGGGTCGTGCGTTGGCGTCACTTTGTTTGCCCCTCTGGCAATGATCTCACCATCCTTCACGATGACAGCGCCGAATGGACCTCCGCTGCGTCGCACCTGTTCGACGGCCAGCCTGATGGCTTCGACCATAAACTGTTTCTGCATTGTTTGTGTTTCGTTTGTGTTCGCAAATTAGTCAGATTAACTTGTGCTTACAAAACCTAAATTTTTTCAGTTATGATTTTAGTAATACAAACCATTCCACTCTTTCGTCTTGCGATGGCCTTTATTCCTGTCGCAGTTGTTATTTATATTCTGTGGAAATGGAAGCTTAATTATAAAAATTCCATCTATGCCGTATCGCGAATGCTGGTACAGCTTCTCCTCATAGGCTATGCCCTCGGTTTTATTTTCGGCGCCGACAAAAGCTGGATTGTACTGCTGGTGCTCGGGGTCATGCTTATCTCAGCGAGCATCATTGCCCTTCGCACCATCAACATCCCCAAAAAGGTTTTGTATTCAAGATCATTTGCTTCCATCGTAATTGGCGGCGGGCTCATTCTCATCCTGATCACACAGGTGGTACTGGCGCTCGATCCGTGGTACATGCCGAGCTACATGATCCCCCTTGCGGGAATGATCTTTGCCAATGCCATGAACAGCATCAGCATTGCCGGCGAACGGTTACATTCCGAGCTGAAGGGAGGGAGCACCTATGAGCGAGCGCGCAACAGAGCACTTTATGCCTCGCTGATTCCCATTACCAATTCGTTGCTGGCTGTCGGGCTGGTCTCCCTTCCGGGAATGATGACCGGTCAGATCTTATCGGGTGTGTCGCCGTTCATTGCGGCGCGCTACCAGATCATGGTCATGTGCATGGTGTATGGCTCTGTGGGCATATCATCGGCTATTTTTCTTACGCTCGTCAGGCCTTATTTTATTGATGAAACAACTGTTCCGGAGTCAGCAGCCTGAAGTTTTTATTGAAAAGCGCTTGATCAGTTTTTTGGTGATTTCTGAGAAATATTTACCCTTGTAGGGGGCCTCCCAGTTCATAATGCGCGCTTCGTCGTGCCGGGCTAATATGCGAAGACTTTTTGTCTCATCTGGGATTTACTCTTTTTAAACCCAAAATGCTCAATAACCTTTCTATTCCGAGATTAAATTACTTCAAAATCAGGAACTTCGTTCACGTTTGACTCGTCACCATAATAGTGCATTATGCAACCTCCTCAAACGTGCTGATTTTCTTCCCGCCCTGGCGGGACAAGTTGTACTTTAACCTCTCATAACGAAATCCTGGTGAGAATTTTGGGTTTACTTCTGGTGCCATAAACGTTTTGGACAGCTGTGATTCGCAATACAAGATCAATCATTTTTCCAAGAGTCCTGTTGATCCAGATCATTTATGAAATATTTGTTATTAAATTTGGCGTTTAATCCACGAACACCGGTTTATGAATCCCGTTGAAGTAAAAATCACAAAATTCCCATTACTGTTCCAATTGGTAATTCTTTCCCTGCTGGCCGGGTCTTGTGGCAAATCATCCGACTCCGGAAAGATGTTCAGACTGCTCGATCCGGAGGATACAGGGATCACCTTCAGTAATGACCTCGAAGAAACCCATGACATGAACGTCATTGTGTATCAGGATTTTTACAGCGGTGGGGGTGTATCGGTCGGTGATATTGACAATGACGGACTTTCAGATATATTTTTTACAGGAAATCAGGTCCCGGCACGGCTTTATAAAAACCTCGGGGATATGAAGTTTGAGGATATTACCGAACAGGCGGGACTTGGCAGAATGGGCAGAGGATGGTACACAGGCACAGTGATGGTTGATATCGACAGCGATGGAGATCTTGATATTTACGTTTCCAAATCAGGCATGGAGGCGCCTGATGATCGCGCCAACCTGCTCTTTATTAATGACGGAACAGGCAAATTTACCGAGCAGGCAAAAGAATTCGGTATTGATCATCAGGGATTTGCAGTGAATGCCGCTTTTTTTGATTATGATCGTGATGGAGACCTGGACATGTACCTCGTGAACCAGGGGCCGATAAAACTGAAAAGTGGAACAGCGGAAAAGCTGCGCAATACGCCGCATGAAGATGCCGGCGATGTGTTGTATGAAAATACGGGCAATAAATTCGTGGATGTGTCGAGGCAGAGCGGTATATACAGTTCGGTTATAGGCTTTGCACATGGAGTGGCGATCGGTGACGTGAACAACGACGGTTGGGACGATATTTTCGTCAGCAATGATTTTTTTGAATACGACTATCTCTATATCAACAATCACGACAAAACTTTTACGGAAGTGATCAAAAAGTCGATGCCGCACATTTCCTATTATTCTATGGGCAATGACATGGCTGATTTTAATAACGACGCCTTGCTTGATATTGTGTCTGTTGACATGATCGCTGAGGGGAATGAACGATTGTATGAAAATCTTGGCGGGATGCGTGCTTTTAAGTTTGATAAAGCTGTGGAGATGGGCCTGCACTACCAGTATATGACGAATGTGCTGCACATGAACAATGGCAACATGACTTTCAGCGACATCGGCGGCTTGGCGGGCATAGCGAAAACCGACTGGAGTTGGGCGCCTGTATTCGCCGACTTTGACAATGACGGATGGAAAGACCTGTACGTGACCAACGGCATCAGAAAGGACATCAGGAACATCGATTGGGGAGATATTTATTATAATCTGCTCAACCAGACTCAGGGAGAAAATGCTTTTAGCGAAAAACAGTGGGACATGCTTCTGAATTCCATGCCCTTTGAACCGGTGACCAATTATATGTTTAGAAACAATGGCGACCTCACCTTCAGCAAGGTAATGGACGAATGGGGCATGGATTACACCTCATGGTCCAACGGCATGGCTTATGGCGATCTCGACAACGACGGCGACCTGGATATTGTGGTCAACAATATCGATCAGCCGGCCTTCGTGTACGAAAACAAACAGGAAAGCAAGCATTTTCTGAGATTGCGGTTTCACGGACCTGAAGCCAATCCCATGGCACTGGGCACGAAAGTGTGGATTTTCCATGGGAAAATGACACAATTCCAACAGCATTACCTTGTGAGGGGGTACCGTTCCAGCATGGAGCCGGTGATGCACTTCGGGCTGGGTCAGGACAGTGTTGTCACGGAGGTAAGGGTTATGTGGCCCGATGGAAAATCATCGATTTTTCATGATCTGAAAGCCGACAGGGTGATGGACATTAATTATGCAGAGGCTAAGCCGGATATTCCCGTTCATGAGAAAAAAGCTGTTTTTTGGTTTTATGATGTCACGGACAGCCTCAATGTTGCTATCAGGCACGAAGAAAACGATATGGATGATTTCAGGCGTGAATTTCTGTTGCCTTACAAACTTTCTGCTCTCGGTCCCGCCTTTGCTATGGCCGATATCGACGGCAATGGATTGGAAGACATTTTCCTGGGAGGATCCTTCCGTAGGGCAGCACAGTTATTTCTTCAGATATCGCCATTGCATTTTGAGTCTGTGCAGAAAGAGTTGTGGCAGGAAGACCGCATGTACGAAGATACGGGCGCCGTATTTTTCGATGCCGATGGTGATGGCGATATGGATTTGTATGTGGTGAGCGGAGGCAATGAAAACACAATGGAAAACGGCCTGATGGACGACCGCCTGTATCTCAATGATGGTCATGGGAAATTGATGAAATCTCATGACATGTTGACGCAGGTGGGTGTGAGCGGGGCAGTTGTCAGACCTTTTGATTTTGACGGCGACGGGGATTTTGATCTTTTCGTAGGGGGTCGTCAGACACCGGGCAAATATCCATTGCCGGCAGACAGTTATTTGCTTGAAAATCAAGACGGAAAATTTGTTGACATCACGGAAAGCATTGCTCCCGGATTGCGCGGCCTCGGTATGGTGACCGATGCCGTGTGGTCCGATTTCGACATGGACGGGGACATTGACCTGATCATAGTGGGCGAGTGGATGCCTGTGACGATTTTCCAAAATAATGATGGAAAACTCATAGAAGAGGCCAATCAAAACAATGGCCTTGAACACTCTTCCGGCTGGTGGTGGAGCATCGTTTCGGATGATTTCGATGGTGACGGAGATCCGGATTATATCGTAGGCAATATGGGCAAGAACTATAAATTTAAGATAGACGAACAGCACCCGCTCGAATTGTTTGCCCGTGATTTTGATGACAACAAATCCCTTGACCTTGTGTTCGGATACCACCAGGATGGCAAACTATATCCCGTCAACGACAGGTACAAAACCATCAGGCAAAATCCTGAGTTAAAAGACAAATTGCCTGATAGTCATTCTTTTGCCCGCGCTACCCTCAACGAAATCTACGGCGAAGAAGAACTGGAAAAATCACTATGTCACACCATTTATACATTGTCTACTTCCTATATCGAAAATTTGGGCGATGGTCGTTTTCGTATCACACCACTCGATAATTATGCGCAGATTTCGAGCATACAAGCCATTGTCGTAATGGATGTGGACGGTGATGATAACAAGGACATTATCCTTGCCGGCAATCTGCATACCATCGAGCGTGAGACAGTCCGCAATGATGCAGGCATCGGCATGTGGATGAAGGGTGACGGAAAGGGACATTTTACACCGATGCCCTGGATGAAGAGTGGCTTGTATGTGCCGGGTGAAGTCAGGCATATGAATATTATGAAAATAGGAGGAAATTCATTCCTGATGTGTGCCAAAAACAATGATGCCCTGCAGTTGATCAGGATCGGAAAACAGGCTCCCTGATTCACCTGCATGAATTTTGAGTTATTTTTTTATATGCCTCCAACTCTTAATAAACGAATACACCCTTGGGGAATAATTGTGATAATTCCTTGATAATTATTACCAATTTTTCATTATCCAAAGAAATTCTTAAAAATATCGTAGTTAATCATTTGCGAAATTCTTAAATTTTAAAGTATTTAGAATAGATTAAAATTTGAACCAAAAACAAACTAAGGCAATGCAAGATTATATCTGGTACAAAAAATATCCGAAAGTCATCCCTCACGAAATTGATCCGGACAAATACAGCTCTGTGGTCGATCTGCTTGAAACTTCTTTTAATAAGTATGCAGACCTTATTGCTTTTGAAAATATGGGCAAAGGGCTCACTTACAGAGAGGTTGACAAGCTATCTGCTCAGTTTGCGGATTTCCTGCAACACCACACCAACCTGAAGCCCGGCGACAGGATAGCGGTGCAAATGCCCAATTTGCTGCAGTGGCCGATAGCCGTTTTTGGAGCGCTTCGTGCAGGTATGATTGTCGTCAATACCAATCCGCTTTATACCGCCCGTGAGATGAAACACCAGTTCAATGACTCTGGCGCGAAGGCGTTAGTCATACTGGCCAATTTTTGTTCAAACCTTGAAAAAATCATCAGTGATACGCCGATCGAGACGGTGGTGATTACCGAGATCGGGGATATGCTCGGAGGATTTAAAAAGACACTGGTCAACTTTGTCGTGAAGAACGTGAAGAAAATGGTGCCACCGTATAAGATTGATGGAGCCATCAAGTTTGGTGCAGCATTGAATATGGGTAAAAAAGGTCAGTTTGACAAGCCGGAGATGAAAGGAGAGGATATCGCATTTTTACAGTACACTGGCGGCACAACAGGTGTTTCGAAGGGAGCAATGCTCACCCACAGAAACATTGTAGCCAATATGGAGCAAATCAGTGCCTGGATGTTGCCTAAGCTGAAGGAAGCTGAGGAGATTATGATCACAGCATTGCCGATGTACCACATTTTTGCTTTGACCGTGAACTGTCTGTCTATGACAAAGATTGGCGCCAAGAACGTTTTGGTGACCAACCCGCGTGATATGCCGGCTTTTATCAAGACATTAAAAAAATATCCGTTTACCATTATGACAGGTGTCAATACCCTGTTCAACGGTCTGCTCAATCAGGAAGATTTCAAGACCGTGGACTTCTCACATTTCAAGGTTGCCGTAGCGGGAGGCATGGCGCTGCAGGATGCCGTGGCGCACAAATGGAAGGAAGTGACCGGTACGACCATCGCCGAGGGATACGGCCTTACCGAATCCTCCCCCGTGTTGACCTGTAATCCGATTGACGGTACTGAACAAGTGGGTACTATTGGAATACCATTACCGAGTACGGAAGTGGTTTTGAGGGATGAGCAGGGGAATAATGTACCGCAGGGCGAAAACGGCGAGGTCTGTGCCAAAGGACCGCAGATAATGAAAGGATACTGGCAACGGCCGGAGGAAACGGAGAAAGTTTTCACTAAAGACGGCTACCTAATGACCGGCGACATCGGCGTGATGGAACCGGATGGTTTCTTCCGTATAGTTGACAGAAAGAAGGAGATGATTCTGGTATCTGGCTTCAATGTATTTCCTAATGAAATAGAGAATGTAATCGCGGCACATCCAAAGGTGCTCGAAGTAGGCGCTATCGGAATCCCCGATCCCAAATCAACCGAGAAGGTGAAAGTCTTTATCGTGAAAAAAGACGAATCGCTGACGGAAGAGGAGATCATCTCATATTGCAGGGAAAATATGACTGCCTACAAAGTGCCCAAAGCAGTGGAATTCAGAGATGAATTGCCCAAGTCCAATGTAGGCAAAATCCTTCGCAGAATTTTGAAGGAGCAGGAAATGGGTAAATCCGATAATAGTTAACACTAAGTTTTCATACGCAATTCTATGGAATTAAGCTTTATCCTGGTTGAGCCCGCTGTTCCGGAGAACATCGGGGCCTCGGCCAGGGCGCTTAAGACCATGGGGTACAGTGATTTGAGATTAGTCAATCCGCGGGGACATCGCAGCAATAAGGCCAGGTGGCTGGCCCATGGTTCGGTGGATGTCCTTGAAAAAGCATCCATTTTTCATAGCCTCGGAGAAGCGAAAGCTGATCTGGATTTTGTCATTGGCACAACAGCGAAGAACAGAAGTGCGAAAGAGGATTATTACATGCCCGAAGAGGCCAGGGCTCTTCTGAATGAAAAATCTAATATTCTGAGAAAAGCAGGCATTGTCTTCGGAAGGGAGGAGAGTGGCCTGACAAACGACGAATTACGACTTTGCGATATCGCGTCCACCATCCCGCTGGCCGCGCCCTATCCGTCCATCAATCTTGCCCAGAGCGTGATGATTTACGCATATGTCTTTTCCACACTGACGCCGGATAAAAACATGCCAGAAGAGGATACCGTGCCGAATGAGCACGCGTATCGTGAATTGAAGGCCGGCGCTATGGAAATAATGCAAAAATTGCATATAGATCGCAACCCAAACCTCTACCACCGGATACTGGAGAGAATCGCTGCCGCAGGTGAGGATGACGCAAAGCTGTTGCTCTCAATGCTCAAACATTGGAAGCAAAATTTTGATTAAATTTATGCAACCTTCTGTCAGTCAGCACCATGGAAAATCATGCATTTTTCATGGATATTTGATCTGAGACATGTTTGTGAAAAACGGATATTAAAACGGTTTAACCCAAAATTCTCACCAGGATTTCGTTATGAGAGGTTAAAGTACAACTTGTCCCGCCAGGGCGGGAAGAAAATCAGCACGTTTGATGAGGAGGCATAATGCACTTTTATGGTGACGAGTCAAACGTGAACGAAGTGTCTGATTTTGCCTGTCACCCGCGAGGGTGGAAGTAATTTAAACTCGGAATAGAAAGGTTATTGAGAATTTTGGGTTTAAACTATTTTTCCGGACAATAGTTATTAAAATCAAACACCAATATTATAAACCCATGAAGATGAATCCTGTCAGAATTCCCCTGTTTTTTGCATTGATGATTTTTACTGCTTTTTCATGTACCACCAATCCGGAAAAAGGAAATTCCGGTTCCCTCGCGATTTTACCCGACGAAGACAACGGCGGTATTTTGCTGCCTGCCAATTTCGGAGCGCTGGTCGTAGCTGATTCGCTCGGCAGGGGAAGGCATCTCGCCGTAAATGACAACGGCGATGTATATATACATCTTCGCAAGCTCGATGATCACGGAAACAGTATCATTGCATTGCGGGATGTAAATAATGATGGAAGAGCGGACATTAAAAAGGGATTCTCAAAGGTGACAGGTACCGGTATTGAGATATACAATGGGTTTTTGTATTACGCTTCACGTACTGAAATCTACCGTTCTCCCATGAGAAAAGGAATATTATTGCCCGGTGACCATATCGACACCCTTGTGCATATGGTGGATGGTACAGGCCACATGGAAAAGACATTTACTTTTGACAACAAGGGAAATATGTATGTCAACATTGGCTCCCAGTCCAATGCTTGTCAGGAAAAACAACGCTCCAAAGGCTCGCCGGGCAAAGATCCCTGCATAGAGCTGGAGACGAGAGCCGGGATATGGAAATTCAGTGATAATGAATTACATCAACAGCAGGATCTCTCACTGAGGTATGCCACAGGAATCCGCAATGCTGTAGCATTGAGCTGGAATTTTGATGTAGACAAACTCTATGCTCTTCAACACGGTCGCGACGATCTGCACCGGTTCTGGCCTGAGCATTTCACAGAAGAACAAAACCTCGAATTGCCGGCTGAAGAATTTCTGATGATCGAGGAGGGCGATGATTTCGGCTGGCCTTACTGCTACTGGGATCAGTTCAAAAAGCAAAAGCTGCTCAATCCGGAATATGGCGGCGATGGCGAGATAGTTGGCAGATGCGAGGGCATCAAGTCGCCGATCCTGGGCTTTCCCGGCCACTGGGCGCCAAACGATCTGCTGTTTTACGAAGGTGACATGTTTCCTGAAAAATACAGGCATGGTGCTTTTATAGCCTGGCACGGGTCATGGAACAGGTTGGGATACGAACAGGCAGGATATAACGTCGTGTTCGTACCGATGAAGGACGGCAAACCGTCAGGCAAATGGGAGATATTTGCCGATGGCTTCAAAGGGCCAAACCCCATAGAAAATCCGGGTGATGCCATATTCAGGCCGTGTGGCCTGGCCGAAGGGCCTGATGGGTCACTTTATATTGTGGATTCGCAGGTGGGCCGCGTGTGGAGGATCATGTATTATCCCGACGGCATCAAAGAGACCGGGCCTCCAACGGCACCAAAAGTTATTCCAGATTCCAAGGAAGCTGCTGTATCAGCACCGGCCTCACCGGGCAAGCGCGTATATGATACATATTGTATGGCGTGCCATATGTCCAACGGCCTCGGCGCCCCGGGTATGAATCCGCCGCTGGCCGGGACTAAGTGGGTGCTGGGGGAAAAAGAGCGCCTGATCAGAGTGGTGCTTGAAGGACTGGACGAACAGGTTGAGATAAAAGGAGAAACATACCAGAATGTCATGGCTGCGCATGATTTTCTCAATGACCAGCAGATCGCCGATGTGCTTACCTATATAAGACAAAATTTTGGAAATAACGCCAGCGCCATAAGGCCGGAAGAAGTCAGTGCGGTTAGGGAAAAAGTTAAATAACTTCGCGATACGGGGATAGCGCATTTAAGACAAGACCGTTAATACAGTGTCATGGCACATTAATATTTCCTGATCTTTACGGTTCTTGTTTTCTTTATGGCTGTGATGCTAATAAGCGCCAGGATATTGTTTTCAAGCCTTTCCACAATTTGTAAGTCTTGCAAGGCCCCCTCCTCATCGCCGAGGATTTTCTTTATTTCAGCACGCTCGGCATATAATCTTTGATCATATATATTTTTCTGAACGGCTTTATCGTATAGCTTCAATGCTTTTTCATAGTTCTGCTTTACCAGATAATTTTCCGCTCTTTTTTGATAGTCAGGCGGACCGTTATCAACGAAAATCCTGTACCTGAAAACTATCAGATACTTTTTATCGATTTCAATCGAGTCATTCCGCACAGGTCGCCATTTTTCGGCAAGTTTGCGCAGGCTGCTGAACGAATTGGTTGTTAGTGATTTGTCGGGCGACAGGACCAATGCCAGACTGTCAAGCAGGCCGGCTTTGTTAATGGCCAGTGAAAAAACCACGTCGCCGGCGATGTTGTTTTTCAGGCACTCCAGCGGATAGCGGGTATTTTTTATGAGAAATATATTGATATCCTTCTTTGAATTGATGCCTGCTTCATCATCAGTCATTTCACCATTTTGCCCGATGAGCGGTAAGCTTGATAATAAAAAGAACAGGGTAAGAAAATATGAATGTTTATTCATCTCAATGGTTTTGGACAAATATTGCCTGGTGTTTTTAACCTTCCGGTACTGTCACCTGTATTGAAGATATCAAAATAATTCTTGCCAGCAAAACACTTCCGGACAGGCCGGATGACTATCCGAAGGATTAATGCGTCATGGTCATTGTTTGGTTTAATGATGAGAATATCCATTCTCTCCGGTTTCATGAGAAATAAGCAATTTCTCATGAAATTTCAATATGCCCCATTTACGGGTGAGAGACAAACATCACTTTTTGATTGCCATGCATGTGGTAAATTAAGCTTGAATAAAATGGCTTACTGAAATACAAATTATAGATCCTATAAACATGAAAATAGCTGTTCCATCCAATGATAAAAAGACTGTTTTTTTACGAACGGGCCGGGCAGAGGCGTACATGATTTACGAAACTGATGACGGGAAGATCATCAAAAGCTATCACAGGCCATTGCCGGAAGATTTAGTACACAAACATGAGCACGGGCATCACGGACACCATGGCGGACATAGACATTCCCATCGGGGTTTATGCAGTTTTCTGAAAGATTGTGATGTCGTACTGCTGAACCATATTGGACCACATCTCAAAGAGACCTTTGATGAGTGCCGGATCAGGTATAAGATGGCGAGGCAAAAAATCGCGGAAGAGGCGGTAAAGGAATATCTTGAAATGCAGTATGGCTGAGTTGATGTCATGGCAGATACGGCGACAAAGATTTGTGTGTAAATCTTTATCCCGGAGATAATCCATGACAAAAAGGCTATTTTGTCATCTGAAAATGGTCGTGACGGCGGAGGTAGAGGATATCGACCATATCAATTTGGCAACGGGCATGATGATATGTTACCCCTTGTCGGAAAAGCCTGATGGCAAGACTTATTATCATCCATGCTTTACACCATCTAACCATCGAAAATCAGGCTGCCGTCAGGAATGATTGTGCGGTGGCAGGGCTATAAATTATCTTTTGAAATAGGGATAGGCGGCGGGTTTTTGTTTTCCTGATGAGGTCATGGTAGTAGTGACCTCAAAGCCCGGTCGTTCCCAATAGTAGAAAACACCGATCTCGGTACCTACGAGCAGATCGGGAATGCCGTCTTTATTCCAGTCTGCGGTAACGGGGCCGTCTGTATGCCCCATCAGTGTCCTCGATGATATCCTGCCCATGTACTGCAATATCATTTTGCCGTCCTTTTTTCCGAGGTTTTTCATCCAGTCCATCGCCGGCTTTGACGATACGATCAGGTCAGCGAGGCCGTCGCCATCCCAGTCGTCAAAAGTTATTTTCAGCCTGCCGCTGCTCTTACCTGTTCGCTGATTTAGCAGGATCGGTTCCCCTGAAGGGTACACAAAATTTCTCTGCGGGTGTCCGAGCATCAGCCTGCCGTCTTTTCTGATACGGGGATAAACGACCAGGTATCCTTCATAATCGAGGATCACCAGGTCATTCAGGCTGTCTTCATTAAAGTCCATGATGAACGGTGACGTTCTCCAGGGCGCCAGCAATTCGTCTCCCTCTGCCGTGCCCGGCACCCATGCAGGCCTCTGCGGTTCACCCTGCCAGGCAATATAGAGCGGCTCCGGTGGCGCCAGCTTTGGCGCTGTCCTTGTACCAATATTTCGGAACCATACGATGTTGCCATTGTGTTCATTGGCTATGATGTCAGGCAGATCATCTTCGTCCCAGTAGCCCACATCAATGGTCGTGTAGCCCCAGTACGGCTCTTCGGTGCCCTGAACAGCCTCATTGGCGATCAGTCTGATAGTTTCGCCGTTAACATCCAGCAACTCAGGAGCACTCCACTTGGGGGGATAACCGCCGAGATTCTTGAAAAAGCCAATATGTCCCACACCATTGCCGCTGAGGATGTCGTCGAGCCCGTCACCGTCCCAGTCAAACACGCGGGGCGTAGTGAGTGCGCCAAAATCCACATAACGGGCTTCCATCTGAAAAAAGGCGGGAGGGAGGAATTGCGGAACGCCGTCGATGACCTTCCCTGTATTTTTGATGAATGCCATCTTGCCGTCCTCATCACCGGCGAGCAGATCGACATACCCGTCTTTATTCCAGTCAAAGGCCGTAAGATGGATGGTGCCGCGCGATTCGTTCTGAATGGGCTTCCCTTCATGAACCAGCACCGAGCCTTTTGTAAATTTGTAATTCGTTGGTGTGCCTTTGTTTTCAAAATAAATCATGAAATTCTTTGCCCATGCCACGTCATACTGCTCACCGTTCTGAACGGGACCGATGCCTATGTAATCGAGATCGCCGTCGTTGTCAAAATCAGCGAAGACGGGTTTTATAGCCAGACCTTTTGCAAGAGATGCTCCGTTTTCTTTCACGATCTCCACAGGATCATTGAAAACAGGCGCATCGTTCGTTCCCGTGTTCTTCAGATACACGAGCCGTTGGTGTTTGGGAAAAGTAGCAAACTCCCTGTCCCGTTCCTCCGAACCCGTGCCCCGCAAAGACGATCTTCTTGCAGAAGAGGCCGCGCAGACCAGGTCCGCGATACCATCACTGTCAAAATCGATCATTTTCCATTGGGTGTTTTTCATGTAATGCAGCAGGGCATAACCCTTGTGGCTCAGTATCAGCTCGTTATCATCCCAGAACACATTCTGCGGCACATCTTTGTAAATCAGCAGCTTTTCGCCAACCCTGTCAGGCGTGATGACATGTACCCTCCCGTCAACGACAGAAGCCTCAAAATAGGCGCCGTCCTTGCCGAGCCTCCTGCGCTCATAGGAAATTTTTTCGCCAAGCCGGAAGACAGGCAGATCGGCATTGCCTGTGATATTTTCAAAATAGAAGATTCCTGCTTCTGCGTAAGCGCCTGATTCTGAGAGTACCAGGTCGTAATCACCGTCGCCGTCAAAATCCATCGGCATGGGTAGTACTTTGAACCCGCCGTCAAGATCGACAGTCAGGCCAGGATGGTTGTATTCAAGCTTTTGCAGTCCGTTTTGGTAAAGCTTGCAGGGCCGGGCAGCTTGTTTTTTATTGCTGCAATGTGCCGTCATCAGCAGGAGGGCACCCGTGAAAAGAAAAAACAAAGGATTCCTCATAGGTCCGCTTTATTATTAAAATATGACAGGAGCTTTTGATGAAAAAATTCATGCAGCTTACTAAACCACACCATGAATATGACAATTATTCTGCTTGCCAAACCACTTTCGGGTGTGCATTGTCGATGGTCATCACGATGCGGGTGGGCGAAGGGACAAGCATCAGGCGTACATCCCTGCCGGGGTAGTCGTCGGGTTCTACCAAAATCCCTTCGTTAGGACCTACACCGTAAATTGTATTTCCTTCTTTGTCTTTTTTTACAATATATTTTTTTGCGATATATGCGATAGGTAACAACACGTCGTTGTCGGGGCAATATTCATCGTGTACGGTCTGGAAAGCTTCTTCAAGGTATTCACCGTATTTTTCGAGAAAATCATCTTCAAAATCGTGAAGCGCCTCCTCTACATCATCATAAATTTCGTCGTTATAATCAAGGGCGGCGAGAGCGTTTCTCTTTTCAATGAGTTCGCAGAGGTCTTTGTTTAGCTGTTTGATATCCATGTTATTTGTTTTCAGCAAAAATTGTAAAAAATTATATCATTCCAAAGATCGTCTGAAATATCCTTGAATTTGAATAAGACATGAAGTTTTTTCTGATTAAACATGAAAAACGAAACGTATTCCCGGCTGTTTCGTATGAGAAATGGTCAATATTTTTTTACTTGGAAAGGAAAATCATTCTGATTAATTTATATCTGTTAATTTTTATAAAACTAACCCCACAGATCGGTTATGGATACAGAAGTAAGATCAAAAGCCCTTGAGTGGCTAAACAGTAATATTGATGAAGATGCCAAAGCGGAAATTCGGCGAATGCTCGATGCGGAAGACCCGACGGAACTGATTGATGCTTTTTACAAGGACCTTGAATTCGGCACGGGTGGCCTACGCGGTATCATGGGCATCGGTTCCAATCGCATGAACAAATACACGGTCGGCAAGGCTACCCAGGGACTGAGCAATTATCTGCTCAAGACTTTTCCGGACAAAGAGATCAGCGTGGCTATCGCCCACGACAGCCGAAACAACAGTGATTACTTTGCGGAGATTACGGCATCGGTCTTTTCGGCCAATGGGATTAAAGTGTATTTTTTTAAAGAGTTGCGACCGACGCCTGAATTGTCATTTGCCATCAGGACGCTCGGATGCCAGAGTGGTGTGGTGGTGACTGCCTCGCACAATCCGAAGGAGTACAACGGCTATAAAGCTTACTGGGACGACGGCGCTCAGGTAACACCCCCTCATGATATGAATATCATCGCGGAAGTAAACAAGATAGCCGGTGTTGATGATGTGAAATTTGAAAAAAATGCTGATCTGATCATTGAGATAGGAGAAGACATTGATGCGAAATATCTGGAGGAAGTCAAAAAGCAATCACTGTCGCCCGAAGTGCTGACAAGGCATAATGACATGAGGATCGTTTATTCTCCGATCCACGGCACTGGCATTACCCTTGTGCCGAAGATTTTGGAAAAGTATGGATTTAAGAATGTACATATCGTGGAGGAGCAGGCTGCCCCCGACGGCAATTTCCCTACAGTAGTTTACCCAAATCCCGAGGAAGCAGATGCCATGAAGCTGGCACTTGAGAAGGCAAAGGCTATTGACGCCGACCTGATTATGGCCACCGATCCGGACGCCGACCGGGTGGGTATCGGAGTACGCAATAATAAAGGTGAGTTTCAGTTACTCAACGGCAACCAAGCCGCATCGCTGCTGGTGTATTACATGTTGAAGCGTTGGGCGGAGCGCGGTCAGCTCGATGGGAATCAATTTGTCATCAAGACCATCGTAACCACTGACCTGATCCTTGACATTGCCAGAAAATTTAATGTTGAATATTACGAAACACTGACCGGTTTCAAGTATATCGCCTCTGTTATCCGTGAACTGGAAGGTAAAAAGAAATTCATAGTCGGAGGAGAAGAAAGTTACGGCTACCTGATCGGAGATTTTGTGCGCGACAAAGATGCCGTATCCTCCTGTGCCATGCTGGCCGAGATGGCTGCCTGGGCCAAAGATAATGGCAAGAGTGTTTTTGAACTGCTGACGGAGATTTATATGGAATTCGGATTTTACAAAGAATCGCTCATCTCCATTGTCCGTAAGGGCAAAGCCGGCGCCGAAGAGATCAATGAAATGATGAAAAACCTGCGTGCCGCCCCCCCGCGGAGCATACAGGGATCACCGGTTGTTAAGATTTATGATTATCTGAATTTAGAGGTGAAGGATGTGTCGACAGGTGCTGTGGAGAAGCTTGATTTTCCGAAATCCAATGTTTTGCAATTTATTACTGCCGATGGCACCAAGGTATCGGCGCGTCCCTCGGGCACAGAGCCGAAGATCAAATTTTATTTCAGCGTGAAAGCACCGCTGGAAAATTCAGAGAAGTTTGATGAGGTGCAAAAAGCGCTCGATGCCAGGATTGATGGCATTATCGAAGAGTTAGCGCTGAAATAAGTTTGGATTCATAAAATTTATTAAAGTGTCTGTCTCAAAAGATGGAATTTAATAATAATTTCACGCAAAATTGCTGAGGGTGCAAAGATAAAATTTTGATTTTCAGAACTTAAGTTATTAGCGCCCCAATAACCGGATTGCCTGTCAAATTTTTAATGAGGAAGCTGCCGTATGACGGCTCTTCAAGGCCTGTGCCGACAAACAGTTCTGTTACCGGCACCGACGGAGTGGCCGGTATGGCAGCTTATTCCATGCGGTTTACCATCGACAATTCACAGGATAAGCCTTCTGTGATCATTGTAGTGTATTATGTTCATCATCAATAAGACGGATATAACAACATATTACTACAGCCAGTTTACCCCAAAATTCTCACCAGGATTTCGTTATGAGAGGTTAAAGTACAACTTGTCCCGCCAGGGCGGGAAGAAAATCAGCACGTTTGATGAGGAGGCATAATGCACTATTATGGTGACGAGTCAAACGTGAACGAAGTGCCAGATTTTGAAGTAATTTAAGCTCGGAATAGAAAGGTTATTGAGAATTTTGAGTTTAATAAACCCCGAAAGTACTTTTAGACATTGATAGTTTCACATAATTTTAAAAATATCTTTTTATGCGTCCGGAAACCATAGAAAAATATATTTCCATTTACAAAAACGGTCTGTTGGAGGATATCATCCCTTTCTGGCTCCGGCACAGTGTTGATCATGAATACGGAGGGTTTATGTTTGCCCTCGATCGTGACGGCACTGTGATTGACACCGACAAGTCGGTGTGGCTGCACGGTCGATTTGTGTGGACGCTGGCAACGCTTTATAATGAAGTGGAGCAAAATCCATTATGGCTGGAGCTGGCAGAGCATGGCGCCAAATTCCTTACTGATCATTGCATCGATAATGACGGCAGGATGTTTTTTCTGATGGACCGGCAGGGCAATCCCTTGAGAAAAAGGCGATATGTCTTTTCAGAATCATTCGGGGCTATCGGTTTTGCAGCACTTTACAAAGCTGGCGGTAACAAAAAATATAGAGAGCTGGCTGTCAGCATGTTTGATATCTACAGGATATATGGCAACACGCCGGGGCTCATCACGCCGAAATTTACCGAACACAGAAAAATGAAGGGCCTTGGCCACCCGATGATCGGCATGGCCACAGCACAGGAACTGAGAAAGAATCTTGGAGACGACACATTCACAAAGTATATCGATGAGTGGATCGATGAGATCAGGGAGGATTTCATGAACCGTGATTTCAGGGCAGTAATGGAGACCGTCGGACCGAACGGCGAATTCCTCGAACACTTCGACGGGCGTACGCTCAATCCGGGGCACGGCATTGAGGGGGCGTGGTTCATCCTGGAAGAGGCACGCATCAGAAATAACGACCCGAAACTCATAGAGACAGGCGTCACTATGCTCGACTGGATGTGGGAGATCGGCCGGGACAAGGAATATGGCGGACTTCTGTATTTCCGTGATGTGAAGGGGCTGCCCGTGCAGGAGTATTGGCATGATATGAAATTCTGGTGGCCGCACAACGAGGCGGTCATCGCCACCCTCATGGCCTTCGAGCTGACGGGCGATGAGAAATGCGCGAAATGGCACGAGATGGTGCATGAATGGGCTTTCGGTCATTTTCCCGATAAGGAATACGGTGAATGGTACGGATACCTGCACCGCGACGGTCGCCTGTCCGTGCCCTTGAAAGGCAACCATTGGAAAGGGCCCTTTCATGTGCCCCGCATGTACCTGACGGCCTGGAAGACCTTAGAGAGGATTCGCGATATGAACAAGGGCGTGTGATGATTATTCCCACCGCGCACCCTTTTGTTCCATGAAGGGAGCTAACGCGCATTGGGTTGCCCCTTCAGGGGTTAGGTGTTGTGCAGGCTATGAAAAAAAAGGCTATTTCCTCATGGAAGTATCCTTGCAGATGGGAGGAGGCCCCGAGACGCAGCTCGGGGGCCGTCGCTTTTTATTTATTGCTTTATAAATTCCCAAAAATAACGTAGTGTTATGTCAAATGAAAATTAACGCAAATACCGTTTTTGAATTAAAACACCGGAATGCTGGGTGTAGAATGATTCTACACCCATATATCAAAATTCCGCAAACGATATAAGGATTTACAATCCACATAATAACTGTTTTGGAAATATCAGGGTGTAGTTGCAAACTACACCCAGCATCAATTTATGATTGACATGACAGTAGTTCCCGGTTTCCGTTTACTGACAAAGCGGGACGCCGGGACCCCCTTTGCAGGCTATTATTGACAATGATTATTGAAAGGCTTCCTGATTAATTCCGCTGATTTTATTATCTTCCGTGAAAACCAAAACTGATGATACTCATGCTGCATTTAACCATTTTCTCCGTCGTCCTTTCTTTCCTCGCTTTTTGCACTGGCGACAAGCAAAATCTCAATCGACCACCTACAGGCGATGAATATGCCGTAGTGCGCAATGTGACCGTCACAGGCAGCGCCGGCAGTTACACTTTTTCCGTGGAGCTGAAGAGCCCCGATACGGGTTGTGACCGGTATGCCAACTGGTGGGAAGTGTTCAGCGCAGACGGCAAGCTGATCTACCGCCGGATCCTCGCGCACAGCCATGTGAAGGAGCAGCCTTTCACGCGCAGCGGAGGGCCCGTGAAGATCGCTGAGGATGAAACGGTGATCGTGCGGGCACACATGCATCCGGGCGGATACGGCAAAGGTAAAGTGGCCATGAAAGGCAACGTGAAGGACGGATTCAAGGTTTTCGATATGCCCGAAGGCTTTGCTGCTGATGTGGAGAAAAAATCTCCTCAGCCAACGGGATGCGCATTCTGAAATCCGCGTAATCAATCTCTGTTTCAATGCGTAAACTTAAAAAATCCCTGCTCATCAAGCTGCACCTCTATGCAGGTATCTTCACATCGTTTTATCTGCTCGCCTTCGGTCTCAGCACGCTTATCCTCAATCATGACCTGAAGGTGGAGAAGCATGACATAAAGGAAAAATGGACAAAAACCATGGATTTCGACCGTAATTTGCCCGACAGGGAGCTGGGCAGGGCTATCAGGGATAAGCTGGGCCTGATGGGCTGGGTGATCGGTTGGAATATCGAAAGGACTGACGAAGAGTTGAAATTTACCGTCACTCACCCGGGCAGGGATTACCATATCGTCGCAAATCTTGACGACGGTAGCATTGTCGTTTCGGAAGCGCCAAAAGGTTTTATCGCTGTGTTTCACGGTCTCCACTTTTTCAACGGCCTGGTACCCAACGCACCTTTTCTGCTGCGCACATGGGCCCTCTATCAGTGGCTTGCACTCTTCACATTCTTTGTGTCACTCGTACTGGGGCTGTGGCTCTGGATCAAATATAACTATCATCCGTGGGAGGGGTGGACTTTCGGGGTGCTGGCATTGTTTACCTTCATCATTATGCTGCTGATATGAAAAAAGGAACCAATTTTTATACCGTCACGCGGAAGGTGCACCTCTATGCGGCGCTCGCCACGGCAGTGCTTGTGCTCATGTACATCGTCACCAGCTACATGATGATATATTACGATTTTTTCAAAACGCACGAATCCAGGGAGCACACAGAGACCGTCGCCATAAACAGTACAAATTTTTCGGAAAATAATTGGCAAAAATTCATGACCAAACATGATATCAGCGGCAGGAAAGTAGCAGAATATGAGAATGATAACGATGATTTGGTGAGAAGATATGAGAGCACCGGCGAGATCACTACCGTTACCTTTGATGGCGAAGGAAGATCAGCAGAAATCAGAAAACAGATAAAATCGGCAGGGGGGAAGATCGTGGCTCGCCACCGTATGAGGGGCTATGGCGGACCATGGCAGTACAATCTCTACGCCTTCCTGCTTGATATGACAGGTATCAGCCTCATCCTGTTTGCCATCACAGGCGTGATCATGTGGCTGAAGATTCTCAACCACAACCGGATAGCATGGATCATTTTCATTTCGGGTTTAGCATATGTGAGCGTGGTCATCGGATACCTCCTGCTTGTTTGAACCCAAAATTCTCACCAGGATTTCATTATGAGAGGTTAAAGTACAACTTGTTCCGCCGGGGCGGGAAGAAAATCAGCACGTTTGAGGAGGATGCATAATGCACTATTATGGTGACGAGTCAAACGTGAACGAAGTGCCTGACTTTGAAGTAATTTAAGCTCGGAATAGAAAGGTTATTGAGAATTTTGGGTTGAAAATAACCAGCATGAAAAAATGGCCGTTTTTTCATGGAAAATTTTTCTGAGGGCAATTGTATTATGTGTTAATCGCACCGGCGAGTATAACATTTTATTTCCTATTTTAGCCTTCCGGAACTTGATGCTTTTCGTAAGATGCACCTTAGCGATAAATACGAGCAATTAAAATTCAAATATGCCCTTTATATGGTGCTGCCTTTCATTTTGTTGCTTTGGGCGATCAAATTTTTTGAGATTATTTCAGGAAGTCATCTTATGGAATTGGGAATATTGCCGCGAACACTTCGTGGTGTGGCAGGCATCTTCACGGGCCCACTGATCCACGGTGACATTTTTCATCTTATCTCCAATTCGCTTCCCCTTTTGTTGCTTGGAATGCTGCTTTTTTATTTTTATCACCGTATCGCCCTGGAAATCTTTTTATGGATTTACTTTGTCTCCGGATTCTGGACGTGGTTGTTGGCGCGTGAGGCATGGCACATCGGGGCCAGCGGGCTGGTGTATGGGATAGCTTCCTTTTTATTCATGAGTGGCATTATCAGGCGCAACAGGCAACTGATGTCGGTATCGGGGGTGATTTTGTTTTTATACGGCGGTATTATTTACGGTATGTTCCCGGGCATGGTTGATGTCAACATCAGTTGGGAGGCGCATCTTGCCGGAGCGCTCACAGGAGTGATTCTCGCTTTTTTATTCAGGAAAACAAAGGTGGACGCCGAGCAAGAAGAATCCCACGATGATGACGAGGACGACCGGCCTGATGATGAGTATTTCAGCTCGCCTGAGGGCACGGAAGATGTGGAAGTTCATTATTCATTCAAACCAGACGATAGAGATATCGGTAACTAATCAATTATTCGGCATATGAAAAAGTACTCCAGTGATTTTGTTTACCGGCCGTTAGGCCAAAATGACATTTCCGGCGCTATGCATCTGAAAGATGAGGCGGGATGGAATCAGACCGTTGACGATTGGCAGGTTTTTCTGGCAGGAGAACAAAATGTCAATTATGCAGCCGTGGATGGTGAGCGGCTGGTCGGCACCGTTACAGGGATTAACTATGAAAATAAAGTAGCCTGGATAGGCATGATGATCGTGGATGAGGCTTACAGAGGGAAGGGAATCAGCAAAAAGCTGATGACGCTCGCTATCGAAGGTCTGAGGCAAAATTGTGCCTCCATCAAGCTTGACGCCACACCGCTTGGTTTGCCCGTTTATGCAAAATTGGGGTTTCATGAAGAATATACCATTTTACGAATGGTAAACCCATGTGTGGATGCTTTACCTTCCACGGATATTGATAGAGGAGGTATCAGACCGGTGACTGAAAATGATAGCGACGGAATCATCGAATTAGACAGGCAGATATTTGGAGCAGGGCGCAGTGATTTGATATCCCAAATGATAAATCGATTGCCTGAGAAGTCGTTTTTGTTTGAAGATAAAGACAGAATCACAGGATTTGTGATTGGCCGTGAAGGAACCAGGTTTGTGCAAATCGGCCCCGTCACAGCTCTCAGGGAGAAAGATGCCGAAATTTTAATCACGAAAGCATTGGGTGATTTGAAGGGCAGCGCGGTGTTGATCGACGTTCCGGAAGATAAAGCCGGAATCATTTCCATGCTTAAGACAATTGGATTTGAAGTGCAACGGCCTTTGTACAGGATGTATCTTGAGAAAAACCTCTTTCCGGGAAAACCGGAATATCAATACGCCATTTGCGGGCCTGAATTCGGATAGGGTTTTGGTCTGATATATCCGGTAGGGCGCCTTCCTTGCGATAATTTGTGCCGGCACCCTGGAGCTTTCAGTTTGTATCTAATTTTTGTCATTGGGATAAACCAACCCCCATGGTTTGCGGATCTCGTCCATGATTTCCATGATCATCACGGATTCATCGAGCGGCATGTGCGGGGATTCTTTGAGGCCTTTGCGCAGACAACGCATTACCTCTTCCGCTTCGTAGTTGAGGGCATTGCCGATGATTGGCTCTTCGAGCACGTCCACTTCCTTCCTGTCGATGATGAGTGAAGCCTTGTGCGGCACGGCAAACAACTCGTGAACCTTGATATAACCATCCGTACCGAAAATGTATGCATCGTTGACCGTGGCGGTGCGCAGGGCAAAGGAGAGGTCTGCGATCTCACCATCGTCGTATTTGAGCACAGCTACACCCTGTTCGTCCGAACCCCATTCGCCGATATGACTCAGCCCCATAACCTCAACAGGCTTTTTGCCCATGAACATCTGCGTAAAAGAGATGACATACACACCAACATCGAGCAGGGCGCCACCTCCCAGTTCGGGGTTGAGCTGACGTGCTCCCGGCGGGAAATCATGTCGCGCACATCTTGCAGCCTTGATCATACGCACTTCGCCAATCCTGCCTTCCCCGATCCACCGTTTTACCTTCTGTAACAATGGTATCTGCCTTGGAATCATCGCTTCCATGAGAAAAACGTTATTTTCGCGAGCCACACGCACCATCTCCCTCGCTTCCTCCGCATTGATGGTCAGTGCCTTTTCGCACAGTACCGCTTTTCCGTGTTTCATGCATAACACACTGTTTTCCAGGTGGAAAGTGTGCGGTGTGCCGATATAAACAACATCGATGCCGGGGTCATTTGCCAACGCTTCGTATGAGGCGTATGCCCTGGGCGCCTCATGTTTTCGTGCAAAGGCATCCGCTTTTTCCTGCGTACGCGAAGCGACAGCTACGAGTTCGGCTTCGGGGAGTATTTTCAGGGCCTCAGCAAATTTGTTTGAAATATGGCCAGTGCTGATGACGCCCCATTTTATTTTGTTTATCATAGCATTTAAAATATCGGTATTGGGCTTACAAGTAAATGTTATT
>WGED01000359.1 GCA_015492915.1 Cyclobacteriaceae bacterium | reverse complement strand
GCAGGCCTTTCCCAATGCCAGATTGATTTGTTATGATAAAAAGGAGATATTCCTCTTGCAATAACCGGAGTGCAGTGAATGCATTTTCAAAATAAATTACTTCATCAGGTGACTTAATATACCCTGTATCTTCGATTATTGTCCCATCCCTATCAAGAAAAACAGCTTTTTTCATTTAGCAGATAGGTTTTCTTAAATGTTAGTGATTCAGTTTCGTACTCAAAGCATTTCCGGTTTTGAACAATAATTGATTTACTTTTTTTTCCGACTTAAACTTGAATTAGCTTCGGTATTTTCCGAGCCGCGAAATAGCAATTAAAAGAATTCAGATGCAATTTCGGAATCTTAGAATGTCATTAGAATTTATGGTCTGTGTTGTTTTGAACCTCAAAAAGATATACAATAATTTGAGTAAATGTATTTCACCCTACTTTGATCAATAACCCCAGTCATATATACCAACTACCATTATTTTCGGGAAATTTTCTTTAAATCGAATTACCTCTGTGTCGTTAATTGTTGATTTTCAGGCGGCATTTCCAAAAATCAAAACAGCTTCCCTGTTGTTGTAAAATTGAAATTGAAAATTAAATCTGAAAGTTTAACAGTGGATTAATACAATTAATTTTTCATATATTGCAAAACAAACGACCTATGAAAAATGCATTAATCATTGTCGCCGGGATTATGCTTGTCGTTATTTCTGTTACAAGCATAAATGCTCAGGCTCTTACCAGAAAAAAGGTAATACGATTGCAACAGGCGGATAGTCTGGATCGCGCATTTATACGTTCAAATCATGCCTTAAGGGAGATAGGTTTTCGGGTAATTCAGACAAACAGGAGAAACACCGTCATTACGCTGGAAAGGGAGGTGGGCAGTTGGCTGTACCAGACATTGATTGCCCGAAAACGACAAAAGGTCAATATTGAAATATTTTCATTTACAGGGCCATCATTCAGGCTGTCCTGGACCTATTTTGACAGGCAATTGGATAACATCAACACGATATTTAATATCATTGACTTCAGGATTGAAAACAGCGAACCGATACCTCAGTTAATGTTGGCAAATTCAATATTATGGGGAATCAAGATTGACAACAACCCTCCTGAGTTTGCCATGGAATGAAGGACAGGGGAAAATCTTATCCATAGTCTTACACCCCCTCCGTTTTCCTTGGCGGCAAATAATGCTTCAAAGTTCATGAAAAGTAAACCCTTAAATCAACCGTCCTTCTTCCCAACCAAGTTTTATCAGCTCGATCTTATCAGGATCGGCAGTGCCGAGATGATGCCGGGTGTCCGCCAGGAAGACATGCTTGGCGGGAGGGTTCAATGGTCGCTCCTCTCCGAAATATTCTTCCCTTTTCTTCATCAGCAACCGCACTCCTGTTGAATCAACGGCCACAGGGTCAAAGCCCACGATCAGTCCCTTATACTGCCAGGTAAACTGCCTACTGAAGTGATGGGGACCCGAGCCGTGAAACAGCGGGGTGAGAGCGACCAGCACATTGAGGCGCGTCTTGCCGGCAGTGAGTGGCAGCTTCCACAGTGTAGCTAAGTCGGCACAGGTATCGGGATGGATAGTGGAAGGTTTTTTCAGGAACATGATATAGTTTTTAATACAAGTACCTACCCCTGACCAATAATGGGTGCGGATAGGACGCATGTTGATCAGGGCGGTGGCATTCATGAAAATATCATCATTGAGAATACCCCGATCGCGGATGCTGATATTTTCCTCTTTTACTCCCGCCTCCAGCACACGCTTTTTCACTGCCTGTTCAAGCTCAGGGGGTGTGGGCAGGTATTTCCATACATTCGATTTTATCCCTACAATGTCATCAGGGCTGACGAGTGTTTTCCATGCATCCTCCACTTTCATTCCTGTCAGCGCTTCCACCGCATTGTCGATCATCTGCAGCATGATCACAGGATTAATATTTCCTGCGTCATCAATTACATCTTTGTGGCGAACGAGCACCACTCGTGTTTTAGGCTTTTTATGTTTGTCCAATGCTTTAGCTGGAAGATTGAAATATAAAGCCCCGCCAATAGAGGCGAATGTGGCATCTTTGAGGAGTTTCCTGCGGCTGATCGGTTTTGGCGTCATCGTTTTAGCTTTTTATACATGACATTTTCACAATTTTTTCATAACGGAACGCAACAGGGTCTGTGCATGGGCTTTGGATCTTGCATGAAAGACCACCGTGACAAAATTGCCTTTTTGAGCTGAGCCCAGCCAGTAATTATCTTCAAGCTTCACGAATTGTTCTTTTTCACCCTCTAAATATTTTTCTCTGAAACTCATTAGCCCTCCCTGGGCTTTCCCGACATCAGGATATTGTATCAGCATCATATACATCTGGTCATCATTCATATCATACCTTGCCAGTACAGCGTCGGTTTCTTTGTCGATATTGAAATAGTTATCATCCCCAAAATAATAAAAGGCATTTTGCCAGGCGTGATGATTAAAATATAAAATGCTTTCCTCGCGGAGATTTTTTTCCGGAAGCTTTGAAATAACTTCGGGCAGTGCTCCTTTTTTATCGATCGCTTTGGAAACGTATCGGGCCATTTCAAGCAGCACACCTTGAATATCATCAGGACATTTGAAACAGGTGATGGCCACGTAGTACTTGTCCTGCCAGAAAATCACCGCATCCTCATAGATCTGGCAGCCCTGTCCGATCCTCCAGTCAAGTGCTTCTCTCGAATGGCCAAACACACCGAAAGCATTTTTCGGTTTACCCAAGTCGAAAATATCGAGGCTGATCTCACCCCGATCGCCCCGGGTATAGGTTTGCGTGCAGGCGCTGATGAATTGATAAGAAATGAAAAGCTCTGCCCCGCCGTTGATGTGTTCATACAGATTATCGGTGGTGAAGCATTTGCCGGGATCTGTCTGTTGCCAGCCCCCAATGGTTTTGGGAAATAGATCGTGAATATCTTTTTGTTGCATTGTCATACCCGTTTGGAAAAATATGATCGCAATTGCAACCGGCAAGGTCAGTTGGAGTAACATATGCCGCCATTAAATTTGGATAGAATTTAAAGAAAATCCTGTTAACTTGCACCTTTATCCTTTTAAATAATGGTACATGATTTGTATCCGGCTCAAATACTTTTAAGAAATCTTCAAAACAGGTAAGAATAAGTTGGCACGATAAATTGAATTTTTTGTCTTTCTGTTACATGTTTTAGAATTATTAAAGGATTTCAGCAGGATTTTGGAAAATTTAAAATTAATTATTGTTTTAAGGTGTTTTCTTTGCTTAATTTTTTAAAAGCATGAAACGTTTCCTGATTATATTATTCTGTCTTTTAGTGGTGCTGGATACGGCATTGGCAACAATTGTTTCAGGCAATATCATGGGGACAATTCTTGACAGGGAAACGAATGAACCCATCGAATATGCTTCTGTAGCTGTATTTAAAAAAGAAAATCAGGAACTGATTGCAGGCACTATCACCGGACAAGACGGCCGGTATCTGATCAAAGGTCTTGAAAATGGACTATACTATATAGAGATCACGTTTGTCGGCTATGATAAAAAGATTTTGGAAAATATTGAAATCAACTCGCGAGGCGCCAAAATCGACCTTGGCGATATCAGATTGACCAGATCAATAGCTAAACTGAATGAGGTGGAGGTGGTTGCCGATGAAATGTCTGTTGAATTTAAGATTGACAAAAAGGTTATCAATGTCAGCCAGCAATTAACTGCAGTTTCAGGTACTGCGGTAGACATTCTTGAAAACCTGCCGTCTATTACTGTTGATGCCGCAGGCAATGTATCCTTACGCGGAAGTACAGGGATTTTGGTGTTGATTGATGGCCGCTTAACGGTTTTGGAGCCTTCCGAGGCATTGCATCAGATGCCGTCGAATATCATTGACAAAATTGAGATAATCACCAACCCGTCTGCCAGGTACAACCCTGACGGCACAGCAGGTATCATCAATATTGTCACGAAAAAAAACAAGTTGAAGGGGTTATCAGGCAATATAAACCTCAATGTCGGTAATTATAATCGTTACGGAGGGAACCTTTTATTGAACTATGCCAGCAAAAAGTGGAATGTATTCCTGGGAGCTGATGTGAACAATATCGAAAGACCAGGCTATTTGTTTCAGGAGCGAATCACATATAAAAATGATACCACTTATTTTACTCGTTCGGAGGGAGAGGAAAACAGAAAGAGGCACCTTTGGTTAATTAGGGGTGGAATGGGGTACAGGTTTTCGGATAAAGATTATGCCGATTTCGAATTTTATGTTGGCAACAACATGTATGAAAGTTCTGAAGATCTTGATTATGAAGAAGGAATAAAACCAGCAGGTATTAACAATGAATATGCCAGCTTTCAGTACAGAAAAATCGGAGGAGATTTTTATTCGTTAAACGGATCATACCAACATGATTTTAATGAAAAGGGTCATAAAATAGTTGCACAGGTCCAATATCGTGCAAGAGAGTCCAGCGAATCGACGCAAAACGATCTTACAAATACATCCGGCAATATCATAAGCGGACAATTAAATATCGAAACGGGGCCTGTGGCAATTTTGCAGACAAATGTGGACTATACGCTGCCATTGGAATCGGGTAATAAATTTGAGGCCGGTTATCAAAGCAGGTTGGGCAAGGGCAACGACAAAACGGATCTTTACTGGTACAATCCTGGTACCGGAGAATATGAATTGCAGCCACAATATAGCAATGATACAGATTACAGAAGGGACATTCATTCCCTGTACGCCATTTTCGGTGGAAATAAAGGTCTTTTCGGTTATCAGTTAGGTTTTAGGGGTGAGTACACTTACAGAGTCGTCAGCTTAACTTCCGAACCGGATGATTATATCATTGACAGGTTTGATTATTTTCCTTCTGTCCATTTATCATTAAAGATTCCTGAACGTCAGCGGGTCCTGGCCAGCTATTCACGCAGGATACAAAGGCCGCGTTCCTGGTACCTTGAACCATTCATCACCTGGAGAGATGCGTTCAACGTTCGTCAGGGCAAACCGGGATTACAACCGGAATATATTGATGCTATGGAGATCGGATATAATCTGGATATGGGAGATCATACCTTTGCATTCGAAGGATATTACAGGATCACCAACAATAAAACAGAATGGATAAGAAGTGTTTATTATGAAAACGTAATGATGTACAGTCCTGAAAATGTGGGCAAGGATTATGCTTTGGGAGGGGAGATATCATTGGCTTTCAATTTCTTCAAATGGTGGAAGATCGATCTCTCAGGCAATTTTTACAATTATCGTCTCAATGGCAGCTACGGCGATCAGGTTTTTGACAGGCAAAGCTTTAACTGGACCATGAGATTGGGTAATACTTTCCGCTTATTCAAGGGCAATCGCATCCAGTTTTATTCAAGATATAATAGTGCTACAGTCACTGCTCAGGGCACGAGGGGAGATTATTGGATAGCAGATCTGGCCATGAGCCAACAGTTCTGGAAAAAGAGAATGACCGGCATTTTGCAGGTTTGGGATATTTTCGGGAAAGTTACCCGGGATCAGATGTCCTCAGGTCCTGATTTTTACAACTACAATGAAAGTTATGCCTATGCACCCCGTCTTTCATTTACGCTTAAATACAGTTTTAATAACTATAAGAAAAGGAAAAGCAAGGCTGGCGATGTAGATGATGATGATTTTTAACCCAAAATTCTCAATAACTTTTCTATTCCGAGCTTAAACTACTTTAAAATCAGGCACTTCGTTCACGTTTGATTCGTCACCATAAAAGTGCATTATGCCTCCTCATCAAACGCGCTGATTTTCTTCCCGCCCTGGCGGGACAAGTTGTATTTTAACCTCTCATAACGAAATCCTGGTGAGAATTTTGCGTTTAACTGATCTGTAAAACTGCCAAAACCGAATCCCGGCATCTAATCCACCCTATGAAAAAGCACGGAAGGTGGTATCTCTTCCTTTTCAAATCCGGGGCCTTTCCAACTCACCTTATTCATGAACCCGCCGCCCATCTGGAAATATTTTTGGCTGATTTTGTACACGCCTTTGCGCAAGGCAACGGTCCTGAAACGTTCAACGGCAGGATGACCGCCGTCAAGGTTGATGAACTCCCTGTCGTCGAGGTACAGGATACTGCCGTCGTTGGTTTTGTTGTAAAATGTGTATGCCCCGTCGGCGGGGATTCTGATATATCCTTCATAGATAAACCCGAAATACTCATCCTTCCTTCTTTTGTCGATGGAGAATGAAGACACGGCACCTTCCTCCACAGGGGTCAGCGGATCTAGCTCCGCCACAGCCATCACGTTGGCTTCATAATATCCGTAGCGCAGGCCAGGAACCAGCGGAAGGCCCGAATAGTCATGAAATTTTTCATATTCCAGCTTTATTACTTTTTCCATGGCCGTGAGGCTGGGCAGCAGTCCTTCTTTAAAGGCTCTGAATTTCAACGTTGTGGTTTGCGTTAGCGTGATGGGTTTGGCATAAATTGCCGAATTCTCATCAGGCGAGCTGCCGTCAGTGGTGTAGCAGATTGTTGCTCCTTCGGTGTCGCAGCCCAGCACCACGCTGATGCTGTTGAGGAAATTGAGCTCAGGGGTGAAGGCATACGGCATCGAGACCGCAGGCTGCAAGGGCGGTGTCGAGGGTCTGTCATCCACTGAAGTGCCCCAATCATAATTCGGCTCATCGCTCATTTCAAACACAAACCGTCCCCCGTTCATGATGACGTCATGAGAAAACCACGATTTTTCATATGGCTTGCCGTTGAGGGTGGCTGACCGGATGTAAACATTCTTTCCGGAATTGTTCCTTGCCTCCACTATGAAATCATTGCCATTTTCCAGATGTACGGTCACCTTGTCGAAAACAGGGGATCCGATCGCATACACGGGCATGCCCGGCGTGACGGGATAGAAGCCCAAGGCGCTCAGCACATACCACGCCGACATCTGGCCGCAGTCCTCGTTGCCCTCCAGACCGTCGGGCGTGTCGTTGTATTTCGTAGCGAGTATCCGGCGCACCATCGCCTGTGTTTTGGGTGCTGTACCGGCATAGCCATACAGATAGGCCATGTGATGGCTGGGCTCGTTGCCGTGGGCATATTGCCCGATGAGGCCGCTGGCATCCACTATCTTTTCATTGATGTCCGATTTGGTGGTAAAAAGGGCGTCGAGCCATGCGACAAACGCCTCATCACCGCCGATCAGATCGATGAGCCCCGTGATGTCCTGCGGCGCGAAAAGGCTGTAATGATATGCATTGCCTTCCACAAAATGCTCGCTGGCATCGCCGGGATTAAAGGGCTTCACCCATGAGCGGTCCGAATTGCGCGGACGCATGAAACCGATCTCTTCATCAAACAGATAGCGATAATTTTGCGCGCGAGTCTGATAGATGATGTAATCCTGCTCATAGCCCAGCAGCTTTGCCATCTCCGCGAGGCACCAGTCATTGTAGGCAAATTCGGCTGTGACCGCCACCGAGCCGCCGCCCTTGTCCGCCGGCACGAAGCCCATGCGCGCGTAATACCCCGTATGGTCAACCTGGTTCTTCATGGCCTCATAGGCGAGGTTCACGTCATAATCGCGAATGCCCTTGGCATAGGCCTCGAGGATGACAGGCAGCGAATGATGGCCGATCATGGAGCCGGAAGGATTGCCCCAAATCTCCCAGTGTGGCAACCTGCCGCGATGCCTGTAAGCCGCGAGAAAAGATTTGATAAAATCATTCATTCTGTCCCGCTCTATGATCGTGAACAAGGGCATCTGTGCCCTGAACACGTCCCACAGCGAAAAGACCGTGTAGCGCGTAAAACCGTCAGCCTTATGCACTTTCAGGTCCACACCGCGGTAGCTGCCGCCCACGTCAGTGAAGATGTTGGGGTGCATGCCAGTGTGATACAAAGCGGTGTAGAAGATGCGCCGCTCCTTCTCTGTGCCACCTTCTGCTTCAATCTTTTTCAGATAGTCATTCCATTGGTTTTCGGCCTTTTTTCTGATGCCGTCAAAGTCCCAGCCTGTTATCTCCGCATCGAGGTTCATTTTTGCGTTTTCAATGCTGACGGCAGAGATGCCCACCTTCACCAAAACCTGTTCGTTGTCTTTTGTTTTGAATCGCACAAATGCCTTGATGTTGGTGCCAGTGGTATGCGTCAGATTGTCCTGCAGCTCGTCATCCACGGCGATACCGTAAGTTGCGAAAGGCTTTGAGAAAACGGCATAAAAATACACATGCTGATCTTTGGCCCATCGCACGGAGCGCCTGTAGCCCGATATTTCCGTGTCACTGACCACATTGATGCCCGCATCGATCACACGATCGCGGTTTTTGAGGTCTATGATAATATTGGCATTTTCCGATGCAGGAAAGGTGTAACGGTGGAAGCCCGCCCTCGTGGTAGCCGTCAGTTCGGCCCTGATACCGTGGTCATCGAGCAGCACGCTGTAGTAGCCCGGCGATGCTGTCTCATTGCTATGGCTGAAGGCGGAGCGGTAGCCTGTCGAAGGGTCGTCCTCATTGCCGGGGAGCCACTGCACATCGCCTCTCGTGGGCATCAGCAATATATCGCAGTATTCGGGCGCACCCGTACCGCTAAGGTGCGTGTGGCTGAACCCCATGATGGTTTTGTCGCTGTAATGATAGCCTGAAGAGCCGTCCCAGTTCTCCATCCGCGTGTCGGGGCTCAGTTGCACGAGGCCGAAAGGCACCGTGGCGCCGGGAAAGGTGTGACCGTGGTAATCCGTGCCGATAAAGGGATCGACATACATTGTCAGGTCATTGTCGTCGATACTTTTGCAAGCAAAAAACTGTGTAAGCCCGGCTATGAGAAACAAGTATTTTTTCATTTTAAAAAATCGTTGTGCTTATTATTCTACTTGCGAATCGAAGTGAAAGGCCATTCAGTGTGGATTATTTGACTAAATGAAAAAACTATGCAGACACCAGTCAGTGAACTATACCAATGTTTTATTACTGGTTTATGAGAAAATCATTATTTTCTCATGAAAATTATCCTCACTACCGGTTGCCGGTTCGTGATCCGTCTTCTGTCTTCCGATTTCCGGCTCCTCAATTCTTACTCAAATCCTTGTAATACAATTCCTTTGCCTCGATAGTCATGCCCGGGTTGTGGCACTGAATAGCAAAATGGCCCTTTTCGTACTCGTCATCTTTGTAGGTCATTACCAGTTGGTCATTCACCCAGATTTTGATGTCGGGTCCTACCGCACGTACCCTCATCGAGAACCACTCACCGTCTTTGGTGATCATCTTGGTAGCTTTTCCTGTGGGTCTGCCGGGCTTCCAGAGCCATCCGGTAAAGGCTTTCTGATTGTGGCATATCTGTGCTTCATAGCCTTCGGGGTAACCGTCCGGATTGTCTTTGGGAGGATTGGCGCGGAAATACAGCCCGCTGTTGGCCCCTCCGCCCTGATCGGTGATGCGGAACATGCCCTTTACTTCCAGATCGGTGAGCACGGGATCGGCATAGATGTGGCCGTGCCCTTTTTCCGACCTTCCTACCATCACGCCGTTTTCAACGGTCCACACGGCATTGCCGCGGGGCGTCCAGCCGGTCAAATCTTTGCCGTTGAACAGTGGTTTCCAGACATCTTTTTCATTGCATGATGAGAAGAGGAAGAAGCTCAAAGCTGTCAGTATGAGAATGTGATACTTTTTCATTTTTCAAATAGTTTAGTTTAAATTTTAATATATGATAAAATGTAATATTTAGCTATTGCAGGAATACTGTTTTTTGTGGTCAAACTATAATTTTACCATCATCGGTAATTCTACTGCCTTCCTCGCCGGCGGCATCCCTGATTATCGCCAAATCTTCATGCAGTTTTTTACTGAACAGCGCCGTGTCGGAGCTGTGGATGACGATGTTTACGCCTTCTTTTATCCATTCAATCTGTCGTTCCGATTCAAGGGAGAAATGAATGCCAACCCCCAAAGTATGTTTCCTGGCTTTCTTGATAATGGTTTTTATGGCATTTTTGACTTCCGGATGATCGTATTGTTCAGGGTGGCCCAAACTGATCGACAGATCGTGCGGACCGATAAATACGCCGTCGAGCCCTTCGATGCTGAGTAATTCATCAAGCTTTTCCAAGGCGGGCACACTTTCGATGTTGGCGATGCAGATATTGCCCCTGTTAAATTTGCCGAGAAATGCCTTCATGTCATCACTGAGTTTTGTTTTGCCGTTGAGTACGTCCTGCAGTTTTTCACCCTTCAATGGTCGGTATTTCACTGCGCCCACAAGGTCCCTTACTTGTTGAACATTTTCAATATAGGGGACGATGACTCCTTTTGCCCCGTCATCGATCACCTGGCTGGCACGATACGGATCCGGAGATGGTATCCGGACAATGGGTGTCAGACCTAAAGCCTGGTAGGTGTGGCACATGCCTGACAATTCAGCGCGACCGAGGGGGATATGCTCTGTGTCGATAAATACATAATCGAGTCCTGCAGCGGCCACGATCTTTGGCCAAAGCGGAGCATTCACCGTGATGGCGGTACCGTACACGATAAGGCCATTCTGTAGTTTTTTCAATAAACTGTCAATTCCCGGAGAATTCATAGAATTGGATTATATGGGTTTCGATTGATTTTTTTCATTTCAATGAGAAATATGTTTGCGGACGTCACAATGCCCACAAAACAAAGCTTTTGCCATTGCAAACTCTAACATAAAGATACTCTTTGAAAAAGTCTGCGGACTATGAAATTTTGACTATTTTGATAAGAATTTTTTTAAAAGGACGCAGATATGAGCAATATGGATTTACAGTCATTTTTTGATCAGCAACCTCTGAAATGGCATAATGAACCGACAAGGTGGAATATTGAAAATGGATTGCTGAAGATTATTACCGATGCAGACACCGATTTCTGGCAACGTACCAATTATGGCTTTCGGGCTGATAACGGTCATTTGCTGTACGCGGAGGTTAAGGGTGATTTTGTCATGGAGGTGAGCGCGATCTGCCGTCATAAGCATCAATACGACCAGGCTGGACTGATGGTGCATGTGTCGGAAGATTGCTGGGTGAAGGCTTCGGTGGAGTATGAGCCGGACGAGCCCAACAAGCTGGGTGCCGTGGTGACCAATCACGGCTATTCAGACTGGTCTACCCAAGATGTGCCCGACACGCTGACTGCTTATAGTTTGCGACTGACGCGAAGGGGGTCCAACTATAAAATAGAGCATTATGACGATGATGCCGGCGGATGGGTGCAATTGCGTGTTTTTCACCTTTTCGACACACCGATGGTGAAAGTGGGTGTGTACGCCTGCAGCCCGAAGGGCGGGGGTTTTGAAGTGATATTTGAATACCTGAAGATCACCACAGAAAAGGAAAACGGATAGCCTTAACCGTTTTAAATGCAGTATTTAAACAAAAGATCTTCCGCCCGGGGTTAGTGTTGCAAGGGCTCATGGCGAATGCTGCCGGTGTGATCATGAGAAAATGATGATTTTTCATGGAAATGAGATGGTAGAAGGCAGGAGGGATAGTTAGGTCGAAGCGGATGCTGAGACCAGGTGAGGTGAGATAAAAGTCCCCCTTAAAAAGGGAGGTTCAGGGAGAGGTAAAATATTGAAACACAAAAATTTATAAACCAATATCAGGAATGAAAAAATTACCCGAAGGACTGTGGCCCGTGATGATCACGGCATTCAAGCCCAACAATCAGCTCGATCTCGACGGCGTGCGCCGCATCACGGACATGTACCTCGATGCCGGCGCCAACGGTATGTTCGCCAACTGCCTGTCGAGCGAGATGTACCAACTGACGGATGAGGAGCGTTTGCTCCTTACCAAAACAGTCGTGGACCATTGCCAGGGCAAAGTGCCGGTAGTGGCGACGGGCTCTTTTTATGACCATGGCCGGGACAATGCGGAATTTATCAAACAGATCTACGACCTGGGTGTCGAGGCGGTGGTCCTGATCAGCAGCATCCTAGCCGAGCCTGAGGAGAGCGACGAGATACTCAGGCGAAGAATTGAGGAGATCATGGCAGATACGGGCGATATACCGTTGGGATTGTATGAATGTCCCGTGCCCTACAAGCGTCTCATCAGTCCCGATATGATGGAATGGATGGCAGGTACGGGCCGCTTTCTGTATTTCAAGGATACTTCCTGCGATGCGGGGGCCATCAAGAGGAAACTCGATAAGATCAAAGGCACCAATTTTCATCTTTACAATGCAGACACCCCCTCGGCACTCGAATCGCTGCGGGCGGGGGCCAAAGGCATTTCTCCCATTTCAGGTAATTTCTATCCCGAACTCTACGGCCATTATCTGAAACTTTATAACGCGGGCAATGATGAAGCGCTGGAGCGCCTGAATACAAAACTCACCGTGATGGATAGGGTGACGCATGATTTCTACCCCTGGTCGGCCAAGCTGTTTCTGGAAAAGCGCGGCATGGATATTTGCACTAACACGCGGCTGCCGATGAGCAAAATGCATGTAAAGGACAAAAACATCCTGAATGCCCTCTATGATATGTTCAAAGAGATAATGGATGAGTTCAGCATTGAGCCGGTGATATAACCTGAAATATGTATTCGCGGGTCTCAGTTTGCTGAAAAGCAGAAGAGAATAAGCGATTTCGTATCATTAAAGAAAAGTATTTTAACTAAAATCCAGTAAAGTGAGAGTATTTGACCTGATTGTCTTTTTTGCATACATGATCGGTGTGATCGTGTTCGGCAGTTCCTTTTACAGAAAAAACAAAACAACATCGGCCTTTACGCTGGGCAACAGCAATATTCCGTCGTGGGTCGTCACCATGTCGATTTTTGCCACTTTTGTCAGTAGCATCAGCTTTCTTGCCCTGCCGGCCAAGGCATTCCAAACCAACTGGAATGCCTTTGTATTCAGCCTGTCGATCCCTGTGGCCTCGATCATGGCCGTGAAAATATTTGTACCGCTGTACCGCAAGGCCAACAG
>WGED01000358.1 GCA_015492915.1 Cyclobacteriaceae bacterium | reverse complement strand
CTTACTCCAGGGTGTCGTGGCACAGGATCATTCCGACCACGACATGAAAATGAAGATAAATCATGACAGTGATGAGGTACAGCAGTTTGATGTGAGTACAGACTTTCAAAAACAGTTGAACACAATTTATCAGGCAGGCCTTAAACTGACTGAGGCATTCATAGCATCTGATGCTTCCGCGACAACGGAACAAGCTGAAGCGATGCTTGAGACATTAAAAAAAGTTGATATGTCATTGGTTAAAGGTGATGCTCACATGGCCTGGATGGATTACACAAAATCTTTGTCCGACGGGCTCAACAAGATCATGGCTTCAAGCGATCTTGAGGCGCAGCGCAAATCATTCTCTTTTGTCAGCGAGACGTTGTACAAAGCTGTAAAGACTTATGGTATCGGGGAGACTGTTTATTATCAATATTGTCCGATGTATAAGGCAAGCTGGCTAAGCAGCGCAAAAGACATTAATAATCCGTATTACGGCAGCAAAATGCTGAAATGCGGTTCCACAAAAGAAGTATTAAACTGATTATTAACCAAAAGCCTGGAAGAGGGTCACGCCGGAGAGAACTTGCCAAAACCCATCTCCGGAGACCCTCTTCGCAGGCGCCAAAAATTAAAACATCATGAATATAACACTAAAAACCTTATTAGTCATTCTGAGCATCTCTTTTGTTCAGATTGCATGTCAGAATTCGGAAAAATCAGCAAAGCAAACGAAAGAGGCTGTTGCCATGAGTGAAGAACACACCAGAAATGCCGCTGCACCTCAGGCTGCAACCCTGAATACGGAAGAGTCATTACCTGCAGAACTTGTTTGTATGGTAAACGACGCTTATATGGGAAAAAAGCAATTTCCGGTGCCTGTCGGGGACAAAATATATTATGGATGCTGTGAAATGTGTGTGGACAAGCTGAAGAACACCGATCAGTACAGATTCGGGATAGATCCATTGACAAAAGAAAAGGTCGATAAAACTGAGGCCTATATCGTCCTTCAGTCAAAAGAGACAGGAGCAGTGCTTTATTTTAAGTCAAAAGAAAATTACAAAAAATATAAAGCAAGAGGATAAGCCGGACCTTACTAATTCTATGAATATGCGACTATTAAAAATTATAATTATTGCATTGGGGATAGCGATCTTCACTACCCCCTCTTTTGCTCATGAAGGTCATGATCATGGCGACGAAAATACTAAGGTGGAAAATATCAGTGCTTCGCTCGATGACTTCCCTACCCTGCATCCGTTGGTAGTGCATTTTCCGATTGTGTTGTTGTTGCTGGCAGTAGTGAGCCAGCTTGCCGGATTTTTTATCTGGAAAAATGAACTGGGCATCATAACGATCATTCTGCTGGCGGGCGGCCTGATAGGTGCTTATGTGTCCGGTGCTTACGTTCATCCGCACACAGAAGGCCTGAATGAACGAATGCAGGCAATGCTCACTGAGCATGAGCGATATGCCTCATGGACCAACTGGTTTAGTCTGTTTGCTCTTATCGCCAAAGTTATCAGCCATTTTATTCTCAAAAGAAAGTGGTGGAGCGAGGCAATAGTGATGGTACTGATTTTTATCAGTGCTTATTCTGTTTCGATGGCGGGTCATCACGGCAGTCAGATGGTGCATATTGAAGGTATCGGCGCCAAAGGCAAGTACCTGGAACAACATAATTAAGGCAACAGTTTCAGGGATGTTAATAAACTTAAATTCAGATGGATTTGAATAATTTTCAATGAATAATATCAACTCAAAGGCTATAAAAGATTTTCTTTTTAAATCTATTTTTTTCACATTTAAACAATATACATTTATGAGGAAGCAAGTTTTAATTCTGTTGGGAGTTGTCGCAGCCATTGCGACGTCGTGCGACAATCAGGCGGATCTATTGGGAAATGATTTGAATCTTGCCAGGAGCGTGAGCGGGGTTTATGACGGAACGTTAACGAATTCCGTAACAGGGCAGAGCAGAGATGCCACACTGACTGTCACCTATGAAAATGACAGTCTTGTCTCTCTGAATTGTGTGGCCGACGGTTTTGATACAACTATGACTATGAGGTTGTATCAGAATTACGACAGCATCATGCTGTGCAGCACCGGTGATGACTTTTATGAGATGTACGGTCATCAGTACCGGGGGGATGTGGATTTTTCACATTCCATGGACAAAAACTCAATGAATCATAACATGAATTGTAATTGCTGGGCAGGCGACGATCAATGGAATGCCTGGACAAACCACATGAACACACAACACGATGCTGATGATCGTCATTACGGTGGGTTCGATACAAAATCGCATACAAGCAATTTTGATTTCCAAATGAATGACGGACAAAATATGTGGTTTGAATCATTCAGGGGTGTAAAAAAATCATCCTGATATTAAATTTATGCAAAAGGAGTGGAAAGTAATCCACTCCTTTTTCTGTTTTATATATTCTGTCCTGAAAAAAGCCTGACCATCATTATCAAAAGCGAATGGCAACTGATACCCTCAAAACCCAACCCGATCACCCACATGAAAAAATCACTATTTTCTCATAGAAATCGCAAACGGATCAGCATAATTCCAGGTACCCTGGCTTATTCTGTAATCTGCCAGTATTAAAACAATCTATCATGAATCCAGGAACAGCTCAGATGTGTTTGCCAAAAACTACCTATCCCCGCATAGTGATCGTCGGTGGGGGCTTTGCAGGCCTTGCGCTGGTGAAAGGATTGAGAAACAAAGCAGTACAGGTAGTTCTGATCGACCGGAATAACTTCCATCAATTCCAGCCTTTATTGTACCAGGTGGCCACAAGCGGTCTGGAACCCGACAGCATTGTATTTCCGTTCAGAAAGCAATTTTCAGGTTATAAAAATGTGGTCTTCCGCATGGCTTCTGTTGAGAAGATTGAACCATCAACAAACACAGTTTTCACTGATAAAGGAGCAATGCAATATGATTTTCTCGTTCTGGCCACAGGCACCACCACCAATTTTTTCGGATTGGAAAAGGTGGAAGAAAACAGTCTGGGATTGAAAAACATCAGGAACTCTCTAAATATCCGCCACATGATGCTGCAAAATCTCGAACAGGCTGCCATTACCTGTAATGAAGAAGAGCGGGATGCGCTCACCAATTTTGTGATCGTCGGCGGTGGACCTGCCGGTGTAGAGATGGCAGGCGCCCTGGCTGAATTTTGCAGATACATCCTGCCGAAAGATTACCCTGAATACCCGCACTCCGTCATGAGAATTTATTTGATTGAGGCTTCAGACAAGTTACTTTCTTCCATGTCGGCAAAGGCCTCGTCCAAAAGCCTGGAATATCTCCGGAAGATGAAGGTGGAAGTATTGTTGAATGAGGCTGTCACGGGCTATGACGGCACGTTGGTGACCACCAAAAGCGGCAGGAAGATCATAGCGAATAACCTGGTATGGACTGCCGGGGTTAAGGGACAATTTCCCGAAGGAATCGATAATGAACAAATCGTGACCGGGAACAGGATCAGGGTGAATGAATATCTGAATATTGAAAAATACAGTAATATTTTCGTTATGGGCGACCTCGCGGCAGTCATTACAAAAGAATCCCCAAAAGGTCATCCTCAAGTGGCGCAAGTGGCTATACAGCAGGGAAAATACCTTGCCAAAACTTTATTGAGGATTTTGGATAATAAGCCAATTGAACCTTTCAGGTACAAAGACAAAGGCTCATTGGCGACAGTCGGAAAACGAAGAGCGATTGCCGATCTTGGACGATTCCGGTTTGCGGGATTTTTTGCATGGATACTGTGGTCAGTAGTACATATTATGTCTATCAGTGGCTTTAAAAACAAACTGGTGGTGGGCATTAACTGGCTCATCAGCTATTTTACATATGAAAAAAGCAACCGCCTCATAATAAGAAATTTCAAAATGAAAAACAGGCGCAAATAACCGGATATGGTCAACAGGCCCCTTGCAGCCCCTGTATCGATTCAGGGATAAAAATATGCTGAAATCTCATGGTAAACAGAGTAGTTCCAAAAATTAAACTGATTCTTGATCTCACCAAAGAACTCGTTTTTGTGGTGATTTTACTGATCGTGTTTTTCATCACGATGAATATCTGGGGGCATGGCGACAATCAGTATTTCTGGGCCGCGGCGCTGATAGCCTTTTCAGTTATCAAAATAATATTGCTTGTTTCCCATACATTCAGAAAGCTGGATAAGCTGATTGCCTTTGACCATTCCTTTAATCACATGTTGCTATTGCTGGCTGCGATTATTACCATTATCCTATTATCATTTGCAATTGATTATCTTTGCCTTTCGGAAATATTCCCCGGTGCCTTTTCAGGTTTAGACCACGAACAGTCATTATTTTCACGATTCACAGACCTGCTCTATTTCAGTATTGTGACATTCACGACAGTTGGGTACGGTGATATTACACCGGCTAACCCGCTGGCCAAATTAATCAGTGTATTTGAAATGGTTTCATCATTTATCGTCATTGTATTCGTCATCTCCAAATACATTAAAAATAACTAAATCATGAAAATGGAAACGGCCGAAAATCCCGACAAAAGCAAACAGAAACTATCACTGGTCGGGTCTGTATCATTGGGCACTGGAGTAATGATAGGGGCCGGGATTTTTGTCCTGATCGGTCAGATCGCCGAGCTAGTGGGGGATTTATTTCCGATCGCATTCGTAGCCGGAGCCATCGTCGTCGGCTTCAGTTCATATTCATATGTTAAATTTTCGAATGCTTATCCCTCATCCGGTGGCGTGGCTAAATTCTTAACAAAATCGTATGGTCCGGGCACTGCCACCGGCACCTTCTCCCTGCTGATGTATGTATCGATGGTCGTGTCGGAAAGCTTGGTAGCCGGCACTTTCGGCACCTATACACTCAGACTCTTTCCGGGTGACTACGCCGGTTATGCTCCATATCTTGGAGTCTTGCTCATCGCCACGGCATACATCGTAAATATTTCCGGTAACAGAGTAATTGAGAAAACAGCCACATTCACCGCAATCATAAAGGTTGCTGGTATTGCCGTTCTTGCTGTTTCGGGCCTTATTATTTCAGGATTTCCGGCTATCAGCGGGAACTACAAGCCTGAAACAGATCTTCCCGAAGGGTTTGGTTTTGTTGCGGCTCTGGCATTATCGATCCTTGCCTACAAAGGGTTTACGACCATCACAAACCAAGGAGGAGACATTGAGAATCCGCACAAAAACATTGGGCGTTCCATCATCATCTCCATCATTATCTGTACGTTGATATACGTGGTCTTGTCGCTATCCGTAGCGGGGGGACTGAGCATCCCTGAAATTATCAAGGCAAAGGACTATGCCCTGGCTGAGGCTGCCAAACCTGTTTTCGGTGAGTGGGGCCTGTTACTTACCATTATTCTTGCTATTATCGCTACCGTATCAGGGGTAATTGCCAGCGTTTATTCCGCATCGAGAATGCTGGGCATGCTCAGTAAAATGGATCAGGTGCCAAGCCTTAAAAAATTAGATAACCTTAAGAATCCTGCACTTGCATTCACGGTTGCGCTCGCCATACTTCTAACCATCTTTTTCAACTTGACGCGTATCGCATCCATTGGCGCCATATTCTATCTTATTATGGATATTGCCATCCATTGGGGATTTTTCAAACATTTAAGAAAGGAACTGAAATTCAACCCTGCTATACCACTGATCGCCATAATCATGGACCTTATCATCCTCACAGCTTTTATTTATATCAAATATCTGAATGATCCTTTTGTACTCATCGTGGCTTTTACAGGAATTGTCCTTGTAGTTGCAGGCGAGCGCCTCCTGATGATTTCACACACTGACAGTGAAGGAAAAATGCATATGGGTAT
>WGED01000357.1 GCA_015492915.1 Cyclobacteriaceae bacterium | reverse complement strand
TTGAGATTCACCATTAATCTGAAACCGCGCAATAGTGCGGCGTATTTTACCGTTCGTGAGCACCTGACGGCCTGGCAGGAGGAAAATTGTCCCGATCTCATGAGATGCACCGATAGGGCAGGCAAGCTGCTCAGGGGCCTTTTTAATATTCCGGAGCACTTTCGTCTTGCGCTTTGCCAAAAGCCCGGCACTCAGCAAACCGGTAAATACCATCATTTACTCGACGACCCTGCCACGGGTCGGCGGCTCCGGCCGGATGCCGTGAAAACTGCACCAATGTCGCTGGATCTGTCTTTTTCTTTTCCCTATGCTTTAAATAAATATCAAAATCACCACGCACTCATGATCGATCCCTGCGCCTCTTTGGGTGTTCCCGTGTCATTCGTGATGATTTTTCACAGTTCGGAGCATGCTTTGGAAAAATTTGCATTAAAAGCAGATACACCGGCGCTGCGAAAAGAAGTATGGTTGCTTGCGCAGGTGCTTGCCGATATAGCAAAAATTGGCAAAGATACTATAAAAAGGGACTGCGGTTACAAAGCGGCTTTGCTGTGGCAGATGGCGGAGAACAGCCCCGTGCTCCATCCCACGGCGCCAATAGAACAACGTTCAAAAACGATCATGACTGCGGCCTGCCCGGATGATTTCCCGGAGAAGATGCAGAAGATGGGGTATGAAACCGAACATTTTAGGGTAGGCAAAGCCATGCACCTGAGCATAGCCAGCTATGCCACACACTCCAAAGAGACGATCGAATTATTGTATGACAGGGTGATGGATCTTTGATTATTTTTCAGAGGGCATCACGATCCAGAGTATGATATATACGATGGTGCCCGGAAATGCCGCACTGAGTATGCTGATGAGTATGTAAGCCAACCGGACGAGTGTCACGTCCCAGCCGAGCCATTTGGCGAGTCCTGCACAAACGCCGCCTAATATTTTGTCTTTTGATCTGACTAATTTTCCTGATGCCATAAATCTGTTGTGTTTTTGATAAGGTGAATTAATATACAGTTTTTTCTATAATTATCTTAAAATCATCCACTTGTTTTGTTCCGGCCTCGCCCGCAGGCCTCAGCCAGAGCAAGCCTAAAAGCAGCAGGGCAAAAATGATCATTTGCCATACAGAGATCAACAAGCGATGTCCGGAAACCAGTTTCATAATTCACGAGTTTTGGTTGATTTTATTGTGGACAACCCATATTGCTCAATGAGCATGCCTGATTCTTCAATCCTCAGATCATCAGTAAGTTATGATTTTATGCCACCGAAGAAGTGTTCGGAATCGAACAATAATTTGTTCGCTATGATCTGAGCAGGAGAGATGAGTCGCCATAGCTCAGAAAGCGGTAGTCATGTCTCAGGGCTTCATCATAAATGCTTTTCCAGTCATTGCCTGTAAAAGCGGCAATGAGCAGCAGGAGGGTGGATTTCGGCAGATGGAAATTGGTAAAAAGCCCTTTTGTACTTCTGATCCGGTAGCCGGGATAGATAAAGATCTCTGTCTCCCCGTGCAGCGAGTCCAGGTTGTTGGAGTCCATGAAATTATGCAGAATTTTCATGGATTCGGCAAACGTCAAATCTGAAGGCTCATTGTAAGGCATGGATTTACTGATAAAGAAAGAAGCTTCGGGGTTTTTAGATAATTGGATTCCGTACCAGTATAAGCTCTCGAGAATGCGCAGTGAGGTAGTGCCCACTGCAATGATCCGATCAGCGTGAAGGATGAGTTTTTCTATGCTTTTACGTTTTATCACGATCTGTTCTCGGTGCATGGCATGGTCGCGATAGTCTTCTGTCTCTACCGGTTTGAAGGTGCCTGCACTTACGTGCAAAGTGAGGTATTCAGTGCGTATGTCTTTCTTTTTTATTTCCCGGAGAAGGTCTTCGGTAAAATGTAACCCCGCTGTTGGTGCTGCCACGGCGCCGTCTTCGCGCGAATAGACGGTTTGATACCGACTGGCATCTTCTTTTTGCACTTTACGCCTGATATAGGGCGGGAGGGGCGTTTCGCCGGCCAGGTTGACGATGTCGGCAAAAGTCAGTCCACCACTCCATTCAAACTTTACCATATTGCGCTCCCTGTCGGTCCAGGAGGCACGGAGGATTTGTTCTCCGCATTGCAATTTGAGGGAGTCTTCTTTCCAGCGTCTTTTATTGCGGATAAGGCAGGACCATACTGATTCCTGTCTCAGGTTCATGGATTCGGCAATGTCGCGTGTCGGTTTTTCCGGATGTAGCAGGAATATTTCAATTGTCGCGCCGGTAGATTTTTTGAAGAGCAATCTTGCTGCGATTACGCGGGTGTCGTTAAAGACAAGGAGTGAGCCATCCGGCAAAAGCGACGGAACCTCATGAAATATGTGATGGGAAATATCACCGTTTTCCCATAAAAGCAATTTTGACTGGTCGCGCTGTGCCAAAGGAAATTTGGCAATTCTCTTCGCGGGCAACGGATAGTTATATTGTTCTATGTCGAAACGGCTTTTCATACCCATATATTTTTCAGGGTGCAAAGCTATGAAAATTAGCCTTTTTTATGACCGTGGCCTGCGTCAATAAATCCGCCGGGTATAAAAAAAGCCCCGAATCCATGGAAACGGGGCTTTTCTGCATGGCTGTCAGACAGCCCGATATTACTCTTTGCCCTCCTGTTCAGAAGCAGACTCTTCAGCTTTGTCCTCTTTCTTCTCCTCTTCTTCCTTTTTCTTAGCTGTTTTCGTAGTCTTTTTCTTAGCTTTTGGAGCAGCCTTTTTTTCGTCGGCCTTCTCTTCTGCACTTTCGGCTTTTTCCTCCTTCACTTCCTCTGCCGCAGCTTCAGCCTTTTCTTCTTTCACCTCAGCGGTGGCTTCTTCTTTAACTTCCTCAGCCTTTTCTTCCTTTTTTTCTTCCGCTACCGGCTCACTCTTGGCTTTTTTGGCAGCAGCTTTTCCCTCTTTCTCTTCCTTTTCCACCTTTTTAGCTGCTTTCGTGGCAGATTTTGTATTTTCCTCCATCTGCTCTTTTAAAGCCGATAATGCTTCGAGATCACCGAGTGTGTCTCTCTCCACTTCTTTATTGATCTTGGTGACCTGGCTTCTCGTTCCCCCAGACTTCTTCTTGGTCGGCTTGGGCTTCTCTTCTTTATAGGTCGCTGTATGAGACAGCACGATCCTTTTTTCATTCTTGGAGAATTCCATCACCTTGAAGTCGAGGGTCTCGCCCACATTGGCCGAACTGCCGTCTTCCTTGATCAGGTTTTTGCTTGTCGCAATACCCTCGATTCCGTAGGGAAGCTCGAGTACGGCACCTTTATCGTTTTTACTGATAATGGTACACTTGTGAACAGAACCTCTCGTGAATATGGTCTCGAATGTCTCCCAGGGATTCTCTTCGAGTTGCTTATGACCGAGTGCCAGCCTCCTGTTTTCAACATCAAGTTCGAGCACGACAACTTCAAGCTCTTCACCAACTTTAACGAATTCTGACGGATGTTTGATCTTCTTGGTCCAGCTCAGATCAGATACGTGTACAAGTCCGTCGATGCCCTCTTCCAGCTCGATGAAAAGCCCAAAGTTGGTGAGGTTTCGCACGATACCCGTGTGCTTAGTACCGACGGCATATTTCGTGAGTACGTCTGCTTTTGTCCATGGGTCTTCCGTCAGCTGTTTGATGCCCAATGACATTTTTCTGCTTTCCCTGTCCATAGTGAGAACAACGGCTTCTATCTCATCGCCGACAGATATGAAATCAGACGGATTTCTGAGGTGCTGCGACCATGACATCTCGGAAACGTGGATAAGTCCTTCGACACCCGGCATGATTTCGAGGAATGCACCGTAATCGGCCACATTCACAATCTTACCTTTCACTTTCGATCCGACATCAATGCTCGGATCGAGCGCATCCCACGGGTGCGGTGTAAGCTGCTTCATGCCGAGAGAGATACGTTTCTTCTCCTCGTCGAAATCCAGTACCACCACCTTGACTTTCTGGTCGAGTTCGAGCACTTCCTCGGGATGATTGATCCTGCCCCATGAAATATCGGTGATATGAAGGAGTCCGTCCACACCGCCAAGATCGATGAATACGCCGAAGTTGGTCATATTCTTGATTACACCTTCGAGCACCTGACCTTTTTCGAGATTCTTGAGGATCTCAGCCTTTTGCTTCTCAAGGTCTTTTTCGATCAGTACTTTATGAGAAACGACGACATTATCGTTGGCATAGTTGATCTTGACAACCTTCACCTCCATCTTCTTATTCACAAACACATCGAAATCTCTGATCGGCTTCACATCGATTTGTGAACCTGGCAGGAATGCTTCCACACCAAAAATATCGACGATAAGACCACCTTTGGTCCTTCGCTTTACAAAGCCGTCGATAACCAGGTCGTTCTCATACGACTCGGTGATCTTCTCCCATGCTTTGACGATTTTGGCCTTTCTGCGTGACAGGATCAACTGTCCCTGTGCATTCTCCTGTTCCTCAAGATATACTTCCACTTTATCACCAATCTTCAGGTCGGGCATATCGCGGAATTCGTTCAATGGCACCAGGCCGTCAGATTTGAAACCGATATTCAGGATCACATCACGTTCTGTGATGCCAACCACGGTACCTTCGACTACTTCTTTCTCATGGATTGTGGTGAGCGTGTCTTCGATAAGCGATTCGAGTTTCTTTCGTTCCTCTTCCGAATAATCGTCGCCGAATTTCCTTTTGCCTGTATCTTCCCAGTCAAATTCTTTTTCTTTTACCGGTACTTCTTCTGCCTGCACTTCCTCCACTTCCTTTTCCTCGGTTTTTTCTTCTTCTTTTTCCGCGACAGGCGCTTCAACCGGCTCTTCGGCTGGCGGTTCCGGAGTTTTTTCCTCCTCAACTTTTTCTTCTTTTACTTCTTCTGTTTCTTCAGCAGGCTTTTCTTTCTTAGCTTCTGCTGTCTCATCAGAGGTTTTTTCTTTGGCTTTTTCCTCAGGCTGTTCTTCGGCAGGAGTTTCGGTTTTGTCCTGTGATGCTGTTTCCTGTGCTTCCGGAGCATTCTCCGTTGACTCAGCCTCTACCTGAGGCTCTTCTTTCTTGATTTCTTCTTTAGATTTACTCATAATAAAAATCCCCGTTTTTACACATCATCCTCCGGGGCAGGAATGACGGTTTTTATTGTTTCACATAAATCCCGTTTATGACGCGGGACCCGTTTACTCAAACGGACTGCAAAGGTAGTAATTTTAGTTGAGATTCAATCGTGTGGATTTCAAATAAATTTTTAGGTTTTCCGGGAAGCAAAATACATGTTCATCAGGCCTTTACCCTTCACCTGTATGGGGTCTCTTTTTTCAAAAATGATTCCTTCACTTCTCACGAATTCTGAATCTTTTACGAGCAGATATGTCTTTTCAGAAATGTTCACTTTCATGGGAGCGGAATAAGTTTCCATTCTGGAGGCGGTATTGATGGTATCGCCAAAGACATCATAAATGTATTTTTTTACACCTACAATACCTCCTACAACCGCGCCAGAATGCAGGCCGATGCGCATCTTCCATTGATGGTCTGTACTTATATTTCTTCTGTCGATATAGTCCAGGATTTCGATGGCTGATTTGAGCATGAGTTCGGCATGATTTTCATTTTGCTGGGGCATACCGCACACGGCAAGGTAGGCGTCTCCGATCGTCTTGATACGCTCACAACCATTGTCAGCTACAATCTCATCAAATGTTGTATAGATATCATTCAGCTCATCGATGAGCAATTTAGGGTCGAGTTTTGACGAAATATCTGTAAATCCTACAATGTCGGCGAAGCAAACGGTGACGTCATCGAATCTTTGCGGGTCGGATTTTCCGCTTTCCTTCAATTCATTCACAACTTTGAGCGGCAAGGTATTGAGTAATAGTTGTTCGTTTTTGTCCTTCTCCCTGGCGATCAGCTTATTTTTCTTTTTCAACTGATAAAAGGAGTTGATAATAAAGCCGAACATCAAGAGAATGATAATAAAGTCTGCAATGATAAATCGCCTGTTTTGCTCGATGGTTTTTGAAAAGTCGGTCTCGGGCAGAACAATACCAAATACGAGCTTCTGACCAAAACCAAGATTGAATTCGCGCACTCCGGCCCACCAGATTTGATTTCCGAACCGGTAATCAAAGGTATGCAACGTGTCGCCGGCAAATTCCTGGTTGTTATAAGCGGCTATCGCGGCATTTATTTCAGGGATATTGAGTTCGTTGAAATGTCGCAGAATAAACTTTTTACGTAGTTCGGGATTGATAAAACGATCGTCTTCAGGCAACCCTATCACTTTATCATCAACCGTTAAAACAAAGATTTTACTGTTAGGAGTGCTGGCGAGATTAATGGTGAATTCAGATATATCGTCGAGCAAAACATCTGCGCCAAATATGAGTTTTCTGCCGGATACCAGATCATCCCATTTTGCTGAGGCGGTAATACCCGGTTGACCTGTAGTAAAAAAAGCATAGGGATTGGTCCAGGTAATGGAATCACCCAGATTATTTTTTAATGCCAGTTGATACCACGGTCGCATGGTGGGGTCATATACTTTGTCCGAATCTTTCTTCATAGCTGGTATGCCCGTATAATCCGGCCATTTTTTCCAATAAATATATACCGGCTTTTTCGTTTTGCTATGTTTCCGAGTCAGACGGGTAATCCACATACTGTCGGCATTCAAAAGCATATATTCATTGCCGAGATCATCCGCCATGAGGATCGAGGATAACTGCGGATGATTCTCGAGGATCGGAATGAAATATTCATTAAGTTTTTGATGATTGTGAATGTCCTCGAAAAGACCCATGCTGCCAGCTGCTTTGATAATCCGGAGCTGACGTTCGATCGGCGTGAAAAGCTCTGAGAGTTCCCGTTCGATGATGTCCAGTTTGTTTTTCAATATGGCATAAGAGAGTTCCTGAACTGTTTCGGAAAGGCTCCTGAACATGGAAGTGAGAATAAAAACTGCCGCAATCAGAATCAGGATAATGAAGTTGCCAATGAAGAACCGGTAAAGTTTTTTATTGATTTTCATTAAAGTTGAATTATGGATCCGGAAAATATTGTTGCAGCACAGTTTTTTGCAAGAATAAATTTTACAGTCATGGATTTGAGGCTATTTTTAATCAGTACTTATAAAAGAAGGCATTCAATCTATTGATCCCAGTAATATTTTTTATTCAATTTAATAATTTAATTTATTAGAATACGTTCAATTTGGTATAGCACTCACACTGACTCAGCCTAAGAAAATTTCACAGGCTATTCATTTTTTAAGCTTGAAAACAACATCACCAGTTTAACCAAATAACCTCGTAGTAAAAAGAAACCTATTCTGAGATCAGTTTTGCTTTTATTTGCAGTAAGCTTTCTTGTCATTTGCACTTCGCAGGACAAATGGATTTTGCCTTACTATCCACCCCAAAAAACTTCCGATAACGGTAGTGTTAAGTGTGCAATTAAACCCAAAATTCTCAATAACCTTTCTATTCCGAGCTTAAATTACTTCAAAATCAGGCACTTCGTTCACGTTTGATTCGTCACCGTAATAGTGCATTATGCATCCTCATCAAACGTGCTGATTTTCTTCCCGCCCTGGCGGGACAAGTTGTACTTTAAGCCCTCATTACGAAATCCCGGTGAGAATTTTGGGTTGAAACAATAACTTTCAGCAAGGGTTGTATTGCAGAATTGCAAAAATTGTTGAAAACCTAACGGCGGGTTTTGCCCTTTTTCACCAATATTCCGTCTGGCTATTTTGCTCGGTCAGGAAGGGAAATATTATTTTGATCTCTGTTGAAACTTGTGGAATGTCAGGGTTATGCTAAAAACAAGGTCCTGCCGTCAGACAGGACCTAAAATTGCAAGCAGAAAGTTTTTGATTTAATTAATAATGCAATTTAAGCAAAAACAGCATATTAAAATTTATTTTCGTTAAAATTATTTCAATCTCCCGCGGCCTGTTTCTCTTACAGGTACCGGTATGGGTTTAGGCCTTTTATCCAGTAATGTTTTACCCAAGAGGTCGATCTCATTGCCTATCTGGTCTAATATTTCCAAAATCCTTTTTGCTTTGTCCTTATTCATAAATTCATGTCGTTTGATAACTTATACTATATACTCCTTTTCAAGTAAAAGGTTTTGGAACTCATGAATTATTTTTCATGTGAATCGCTGGAAATAATAGTTTGGTAAACACTATGACGAGTTGGGAAAAGACTCAGCTTATTTTACTTCACACTCTTTTCTTCCGGCTTCTCGATGGTCTCACAAAGCTTATTGTACCAGTCTTCTCCGAATTTCCTGCTCAACGGTTCTTTGAGAAATTTATAAAGAGGGGTCTTCGTTTTGCGACCAAGTTCGCAGGCGGGCATACATATTTCCCAGCGGTCATAATTAATGGCGTAGTAGTTGTCGTATTTTGTCAACCGGATAGGATAGAGGTGGCATGAAATGGGTTTCTGGAATGAAGTTTTACCCTTTTCCCATGCCTTCTCGATGCCGCACTTCAAAATGCCGTTTTTCTCATAGATGGCGTAGGCACATTCACGGCCGTTGACAGTCGGTGTAGAGTATTCCTTGTCTTCATCAAAAACATACCTGCCCTGCTCTTCAATAGCATTGATGCCCTCTTCCGAAAGGAAAGGTTTTATCTGTTCATAATCTTTGTCAAGGATCTTTAGCTCATTATCCTCAAGCGGAGCCCCGAGGTCGCCTTCAACACAGCATCCGCCTTTACATTTTTTTAAGTCACACAAAAAATAATTATCGGCGACATCATCGGAAATTACGGTTTTATCAATAACGATCATTGACAATAAAGAGGATGTTTTCAAGGGTTTCTGAAAGGGTTATTATGTACGTCCATGTCATGGCAAATATGGGTATTAAAATATTTGACTTTAGCGCCTAAATGACATTTTACATAGCCATGTAATAAAATGCTTTCAAGTCATGGAATTTGACAAAAAACAGATCGGAAATTATCCAGGGCTGTGCACGTTATGTTGAAATTTTTACCTTTGTTTTTGAATTAATAAGCACATTTTTTTCATGAAAAATATCTTCTTGATCATTGTATTAGTTATGATGGTGGCTTATTGCCGGCCACATGAAAAAACAGAGAACAACCCGCCCAATATTGTCATCATTCTTGCCGATGATATGGGCTATGGCGATATCGAGGCCTACAATCCCGGTTCGAAGATCCCGACGCCAAACCTGAACACCCTTGCCGAAGAAGGGATGATGTTTACCGATGCCCACACCAATTCGGCCGTATGTACCCCCACCCGATATGGTATCCTGACTGGTCGGTATGCATGGCGCACAAGGCTCAAAAAGGGCGTGTTGGGCGGTTATTCCGCACACCTGATAGCGCCGGGGCGCATGACCATAGCGAGTCTGTTAAAGCAAAAAGGCTATAATACAGGTGTGGTGGGTAAGTGGCACCTGGGAGTCGATTTCCCATGGCTTTCGGGCATAGCGCCGGAGGGGCATGACAGGCTTTTGTATTATCCTGAGAAAACCAACATTGATTACACCAAACCTGTCAGAAACGGACCGAATGACATCGGTTTTGATTACTCATTCATCATTCCCGGTTCGCTCGATATGGGACCGTATGTGTATCTGGAGAACGGCAAAGCCACGGCCATTCCCGACAGCATCTGCCCCAGGGAGCCTTTCCCTGCTTACCACCGCAAAGGGGAAATTGCCCCGGGTTTCGTTCATGAGCAGGCGCTCGATACGCTAACACAAAAGGCCGTCGCCTTCATCAGGAAGCAGACCATGAAAAACAGGCCATTTTTGCTCTATTTCCCGCTGACAGCCCCGCACAAGCCTGCCCTTCCCGCCAGACGGTTCGCCGGAAAATCAGGCTTCGGGCCCTACGGTGACATGATTCTGCAAGTTGACTGGACAGTTGGCAAAATACTACAAACGCTGAAAGAGACGGGCCTTGAAGATAACACACTCGTGCTCTATACCAGTGATAACGGTTCATACATGTACAGAATCGATGAAGCAAAACCCGATCATGTTGACAATGAAAAAGTGGAGGGATATCATATCAACAGGCGTCAGGCGAATTATATCTGGCGTGGCACGAAGGCTGACATTTATGAGGCAGGCCACAGGGTGCCGTTCATTGTGAAGTGGCCCGGCAGGATTGAAAAAGGATCAAAATCAACGGCGACCATCTGCACCACCGACATATTTATGACGCTGGCAGAGATCACCGGGGCGGAGAGGGGACAGGGAGCGGCACCTGACAGTTACAGTTTTGCACCCCTGCTCTTTGGCAGGGAGGGGCAAAAGCGACCGCCCGTCGTTCATCATTCGGTAAACGGCTCATTTTCCATACGTGAGAGCAGGTGGAAGTTGATACTGACCAATGGCTCAGGTGGCAGGCAAAAACCCGTTGGTAAGCCCTTCGAAAGGCCGTACCAGTTGTACGACCTGTCCGAAGACCCTTCGGAAAAGCACAATGTTTACGAAGCGCACTCCGAGATTGCGGAAAGGCTCCTAAAGGAAGTGGACAAGATCCGGTATGCTGAGAAGTGACCGCTATTGCATTTATACTGAGTCGGTTATCAGCAATCAAAGAATATACGGACCGGATGGTGTTATCGTTTTTCCATGAAAAATCACCTATTTTTCATGGTATCGCCGATGTGTCACCCTTTCAGGGTTGGTTATGACGGATGAATGCTTTTCTATAATCGTGTCACCCCTACGGGGTTTGGGCGGTGATAAATCATGATTTTTTCATAGCAAGGCAATTTCGAAATGATGGCATGCGTCCCGTCTTGCGGTCTGTATTTTTCTATGAAAAATCACCTATTTTTCATGGCATCGCCGATGTGCAACCCTTTCAGGGTTGGGCATGCCGAATGAATGCTTTTCTATAATCGTATCACCCCCATAGTAAACGCATTTGAAATAAATCCCAATCAAATTTGAAAAAAGCTCCGTAGGAGCGACATAATAATAGCCGTGGGCGTAAGCCCGCGGGTATAAAATTCAA
>WGED01000356.1 GCA_015492915.1 Cyclobacteriaceae bacterium | reverse complement strand
GATATGTTTGACCGCAGCCTGCTGGCAGGCATACTCAGCAACTCCACCGGCAGGTTTCTGATCATCAAACCCTATGAAAAAAAGGCCTTTTCGAAAGAGGAGCAGAAGCACATTGCCGAAGTGATCCGCTTTGTCAAATATGACTCGCAATGTCCTGCAGCAGGCGTTATCATCCTCACAAACGATAAACTGACCTGGAGCGGCTCGACGGTGCAATTCCCGAGACCGGTCATTATAATCAAAGCGGAAAAAGTGCCGGACAGGATCAGCAATATCTCCATGAAAATTGACCAAAAATTCATAGAAAACTATGAGACCCGGAATGTCATAGGTTATCTGGAAGGCGAGAGAAAAGATTCCGTCATTGTGCTCACGGCGCATTACGACCACCTCGGCATGATGGGCAGTGACGTGCTCTTCCCCGGCGCCAACGACAATGCCAGCGGCGTGGCCATGTTGCTGAATATGGCGAAGCACTTCTCAAGTCACAAACCCAAATTTAACACCTATTTTATTGCCTTCGGGGCGGAGGAGATGGGCCTGCTCGGCGCCAAATATTTCGTCGAACACCCCCTGCTCGACATGACAAAAATACGATTTCTCATCAACTTTGATCTGGCGGGCACCGGCGACGACGGCATACAGGTAGTGAACGGCTCGGTATATAAACATGCATTTGACACGCTCGTGCAGATCAATGAAAAAGAAGACCTTTTGAAACAAGTCAAGATCAGGGGGGCTGCCTGCAACAGCGACCACTGTCCGTTTTATAACCGGGGCGTGCCGTGTTTTTTTATCTATACCCTCGGCGGCGTCAGGGCCTACCACGACATCTACGACAAGCCCGAAACGCTGCCGCTGACGGAGTTCGAAGACTACTTCACTTTAATGATTGAATTCCTGGACAGCCTGTAAGGAAAATTTATCCTTGAAAATAGTTCAATTCCCATGAGCCAATTCCTTAAATTTGTTATTCCCAAAAAACAGAATCTTTGAGAATCAGTCAGGCCACCATCGATGAGATCAAAAGCCGTATCGACGTTGTCGATGTGATCGGGGATTTTATTACCCTCAAACGCAGCGGGCAGAATTACAAAGCCAAAAGCCCTTTTAGCGATGAGAAAACGCCATCTTTTTTCGTCTTCCCGCGCAACCAGAACTTCAAGGACTTCAGCTCCGGCAAACAGGGTGACGCCATTACCTTCATCATGGAATACGACGGGCTCAACTACACCGAAGCCTTGCGTTATCTCGCTAAAAAGTACGGTATCGAGATAAAAGAAGAGGATCAGAGCGATGAAGAAATTCAGGCACAGAGCGAGCGCGAAAGCCTTATGATCGTGCTCAACTATGCCAATGAGTTTTTCAGAAAAAACCTGTGGGAGACCGATGAGGGGAAAAGTATCGGACTTGGTTACTTCAGAGAGCGCGGTTTTACCGACGAGACTATCCGAAAATTCGAGCTCGGCTACAGCCTCGACCAATGGGACGCCCTTGAAAAAGATGCTATTTCCAAAGGTTACAATCCGGACATCCTCGAGAAGGCGGGGCTCATCATCCGCAAGGAAGACAAAACCTATGACCGCTTTCGCGGAAGGGTGATCTTTCCTGTTCACAGCCATACTGGCAAACCCATCGCTTTCGGCGCCCGCATCCTGACCTCGGCCAAAAACCAGCCGAAATACATCAACAGTCCCGAAACGGTCGTTTATCGCAAAACGGATGTGCTCTACGGCCTGTTCCAGTCTTCCCGCGCCATTCGGAAAGAAGATAACTGCTACCTGGTGGAGGGCTATACCGATGTGATCAGCCTGCACCAGCACGGGGTGGAAAATGTTGTTTCTTCCTCCGGCACATCGCTCACGGAGAGCCAGATCAGGCTCATCCACCGCCATACCGGCAATATCACGGTACTGTTTGATGGCGATGCGGCGGGCATCCGCGCCTCCCTCCGCGGCATCGATATGATCCTCGCTCAGGGCATGAATGTGCGGGCAGTCGTTTTTCCCGATGGTGAAGACCCGGACAGCTATTCGCGAAAGCTCGGCGGATTGGCCTTTCAGCAGTTTCTGAAAGAAAATGCCCGGGATTTCATACAATTTAAAACCGAACTCCTTCTCGAAGGCAAGGCGGACGATCCCATAAAAAAGGCGGAAACAATCGGACAGATCATCGCCAGCATCTCCGTGATTCCTGATCAGATCAAGCGCTCGGTGTACATGAAGGAAACAAGTACTCAACTGGGAATTGAGGAAGACACCCTCTACGCTGAACTCAACAAAATACTGATCAAAAAACGGCGGGAAAAGCAAAAAGAGCAACAACGGGAGGAACCGGCCGAACTGGTGGAACGGTTTGAGAAAGAACAGCAAAAAGAGCAGACCGACCCGATCACTTATCAGGAGCGCGAAGCCATCAGATTACTGATTAATTACGGATTTAACGAAATCGAAGAAAAATATAAACTGGTAGAACATTATCTGGAGGAACTGGACCCGCTCGAATTCACCCATCCCGTTTACAATAAAATCATCGGGATATTCAAAGAAGAAGTCGGTAAAGGCAATGTGGTCGAAGCAAATTATTTTGTCCACCATCCTGATGAGGAAATCAGGCAAACTGTCCAGGACATCCTCTCGGAGCGCTATGAGGTGAGCGAAAACTGGGAACGCTTCAAGATCTTCATTCCCGACGACAGGGACTTACTGCAGAATTCAGTGTATACCAACA
>WGED01000355.1 GCA_015492915.1 Cyclobacteriaceae bacterium | reverse complement strand
GCAATATTCCATCACGCTACTTATATCCTACAGATGAGCGGTTGTATAATCCCAATACACCACAAACTACGATCTGGCAACCTGTTTGGTGGGATCAGTAAATCATTAATAATTGAAAAATCATGGGGTTGCCTTTTTGGGGGCAACCCTTTTTTATATGCTAATTAGGACAGTAAGCGGAAAAGTTGGTTACAAGCAATATGAAAACCGAAATTAACTCATATAAATGGTATTTATTTTTGGTTTTTGTCCTGAGTTGTTCAAGCGGAAAAAATCTATCGAGAGATATTGAGATGATATGTCAATCGGAACTGGGCGGGGAATATCTTCAGAAGTGCAGTCCGGATAATACTTATATACTCTGTCTTCAGGAAAAGAAAGGAGAACAGAGCAGGAATTTTTCATCTGTAAAATATATTGTAATAAATACCAAAACCGGAAAATTAATGTATCGGGGCACTGTGATACAGGGAAAAGTCGAATGGAAATCGGACAAAAAGTTGTTGATTCATGAGAAAATTGGCATTTTAGATCAAAAAAATCAAAATGACAGGATTTATGTCGTGAATGTTGAAGACGGCCACATCACCCAAATTGATCAAAAAGAAAAACTCTGAACTATGAAAAAATGGATAATTTTGGCAGGAGCGATAGCACTGACCATTGTTTTTTACTTCAGTTTAAGCAATGTTTTAACTACTAAGAATTTATCTCAGAACATCGAAAAGCAGCCTGTTGGTATTTCTGCTGAGATGCTGAGAAGGATGCATTTTGAGAAAAAACAAAAAAACATACCTGCAGATAAATTTAAGTTTGATAATCCTAATGAATATTTCAATTATCACTGGGGTATCAGAACACGAAAATCTGAGACAGCTCCGGGTTATACTCAGGATTATAAAGTAAATGAACTCCAAAAGGCATTTGCCAGCAACAGGTATAAGTCAAAACAATCATTACGTACTACCGGATTGCCATTTATAGAACGCGGCCCTGCCAATGTACCGGGCAGAACACGCGCAATTTTGACTATGCCGCAAGATCCGCAGAAGATATGGCTTGCAGGTGCCGTAGGCGGGGGTATCTGGAAAACGACGGATGGAGGACAAGTGTGGGTACATAAGACGCCAAATATGCCTTCGCTCGCTATTTCCTGGCTTGATGCCTGTAAATCCAATCCAAATGTCATTTATGCATCAACAGGAGAGGCAAACGGTGCCGGTGTTGGTATTATTGGCGACGGAGTATTCAAGTCAACTGATGGCGGCGAGACCTGGTCTCAATTGGCATCAACTGCCGGCAAGCGTGAATTCACATTCATCAACCGCATTATAGTTGATCCCAACAATCCCGATGTTGTGCTCTTATGTACGTCCCAGGGTGGTTGGGAGAGTGTATTCCGATCAGAAATTTATCGTTCTGATGATGGCGGGCAAACCTGGCAAAGAGTTCACCAGGGCGACGCATGGATTTATCAGATTATTGCCAATCCTATGAATTTTAATACAATATATGCAACCAGTTGGGGGAAAGGGGTATTGAAATCAACTGACGGCGGATTCACCTGGTTTGATTCAAGCCTTGGATTTAATAAAGTGGAAGGCAGAATAGAACTGGCCATTGCACCTACTGATACAAGCAGAATATATGCAGCTGCCCAGGGCGCCATTTCGGGCACAGGATCGGATTTATATGTTTCGTATAATGCCGGTGCTGAATGGTCATATATTGAACAGAAATATGATAGTAAAGCAGTGGATTTCTTCCGTGGACAGGGTGACTATGACAATACGATATTGGTAAATCCGTACAATGAGGATGAGGTGTATTATGGTGGCGTGAGCATATGGAAAACGACCATGAAGGTTGGGACAGAAACTGGACAGATACCCGTAATAGATGTTAAGGTAGCTCAGGGAGATTTTTCAATATGGGATTTTGTGAATTTCGGTGCTGATTTTTTTAACGGGCAATTGGCAACAGGCGAAGACCTCACATTAGATGAATTTGTTGATGTGGAAGTGAGGACGGGCCCGGGACTAAAGCAAATGGCACACCGGTTTACTGTAAATAAACAGGGTGCCGGGGTTCCTGACAGTACTTACATTTATCAGGATTATGTGGAAGTACCGTTTGAAGTCTGGGATATAACCAATAACAAACAGCTAATGGTATCATTCAGAGACCAGCAGGAAGACGGTAAATTTAATCTGATATACCAATATACTGAAGATGGTGATGAAGCAAATCATAGCAGGGAATACATCTATGTTCATAATGTAACTTATGCAAATACACCCAATGTCAATATCGCTACGGACGGGGGCATCAGGCACAGAAAGATGTATTTTTTCTGGCCTGTACTTCGTGAAGGGTTAAGCTGGGATCCGGTTAATCTTGCTGTTGATACGATTAGCATAGATTATGAGAATTTGCAAGTTGTTAAACGTTTTGGTGACCTGACACCGGTAGCAGATGCCTATGAGGATTATGTTGAAAATCAGAATCCCGCGTATGCGGACAATACCTTTACTACTTTTGGATTTCACCCTGATCATCATAACCTCGTGGCAATACCATTAGGTGAAATTTCCCGAAGGTTCAGGATATTGAATGCTAATGATGGAGGGGTGTATATTTCCAATGCCAGCACGAGCCCTGGCGTAAATGACGGTGACTGGACTTATGCCGGGTCCACATACAACACAGGTCAGTTTTATAGCGTGGCCAAGAAACCCGGTTTTGATGAATACCTGGGCGGACTACAGGATAATGGAACATGGAAGACACCTAAAGGTGAGGTGGCATCTTCAACTACCAATTATGAAGCTGTGTGGGGGGGTGATGGGTTTGATGTTCTGTGGCATTATACCAACCCGAAAAAAATGATGATTAGTATTTATAACAATACTTTTTACAGGACAGAAGATGAAGGCAGAACCTGGGTGCCCTCCAGTAGCGGCATTAATGGATTTAAACCGTTTTTCAGCAAGCTTGCCAATTCAAATTCCAGGCCGGATGCCATATATACAGTTTCCTCGCTGGGTGTTTACCGCTCTAATGATTTCGGGAAAAGATGGTCGCTGACAGAAATAACAGATCAGTGGGGTTTCACCAACTTTATTGATATTAAAGTGAGCCAGGCTAATCCTGATATTATATGGGCAGGAAGTGGGATTTCGAATGATATGAAAGTACATGTATCAGTTGATGGAGGCGTTACGTTTTCTCCTACCAATATGTATCAGGGAGCTGAATTAGGCGTTTTGTCCGGATTAGCTACTCACCCATATCAGGATTCAACAGCCTATGTTTTGTTTTCATTTGCCGGAGGGCCAAAGATCCTCCGGACAACCGATCTTGGTCAGACCTGGGAGGATATCAGTGGGTTTAATAGTAATTCCACGAGCAGTAATGGTTTCCCTGACGTGGCCGTTTATTGTTTACTGGTTAGACCGGATAATTCGGATATTCTATGGGCAGGGACAGAAATTGGCATTTTTGAATCGATTGACAACGGGCAAAGCTGGACATTTTTAAACAGTGATCTTGGCGCTGCTGCAGTATGGGACATGAATGTTATGGACGACCAGGTGGTTATAGCTACACATGGAAGGGGCATATTTACGGCCACACTTCCGGCGACTCCTGAAATAGTTGTAGTACCTGAAATATTGGCGACGGGTACAATGCTGGACGGGAATCTGGGCGTTGAGGTAGCTTTTAATTCACCCTATGATTCTTCATTCATTTATATCAATGGAACTGAAATAGGAAAATACATGAACACTCAGGTTGGCAAAGGCCTGATTACAATATCAGGTGCTACTGTTGGTGATTCATTGGGAATCTCTTTTGTCTCATACAGGAACGGCAAAGCATATAGTGCCACCCCGACATTCGAAAGGATCTTTAATGTAAATGCACCCACCACCGTGTATGTTGAAGATTTTAATAATGGTTCGGATGATTTCGTCGGCAACGGTTTTACTATTGCGACAGTAAATGGTTTTGATAACTCTGCCATTCATACTGAGCATCCCTATCCTGAGGGCTCAGGTAATCCAGGAGATACTTTGGCAATATTTTACCAATTAAGGACGCCTATAATCGTAGCTGATAAAAATGCCTATATAGAGTATAAAGATATAGCCATTGTTGAAACAGGCGAGACAGGTGCTATTTATCCTCAGGAAAGTTTTTATGATTATGTTGTAGTGGAAGCGTCTGATGACGGGCTGCACTGGCAACCATTGGTCAGGGGATATGACGCCAATAAAGATCCTGCCTGGCTAAATGCTTATAACAATGAACAGGATGGTGATCAATCCATGTTTGTTAAGGAGAAGTTTGATCTGTTGCGCTATTTCAATGCGAACGATACAATCTTTATCCGCTTTAAATTGTTTTCCGACCCCCTGACGACAGGATGGGGATGGTCAATTGATGATTTGAGTATCCAGAATGTAATTACGGGTATTGAGGAAGATGATAAAAATGATCTGGTGCTGTTCCCCAATCCGGCCTATGAAATGCTCAATATAAATTATCATCTTACCGACAACTCTCCCGTACAGATACGTATCGTCAACATGCAGGGACAGTTGGTGGAAAAATTGGCGTTTGGTAGTCAGACAGCGGGAGAACACCGGCAGCAGATAAACATTTCCACGCTTAAACCCGGTTTATATGTCCTGAATATGGATAAAGAAGGCAAGTCTTTTAAACGGAAGTTGATCATTAAATAATCATTATTTAAAAGATATGACAGGCATTTTTAATGAAAGAATGCCTGTTTTTTTCATGACCGGAAATTTAGGTCTGCAAGGACGAGCGACCTAAATGAAGGGTATTTTGTCAAAGTCAATATTTCCGCCGGAAAGAATTATTGCTATCCTGGAATTCCTGAAAATTTCATGGTTATTCAGGATAACCGCCAAAGGAACAGCAGCCGATGGCTCAATGATAATTTTCATCCTTTGCCAGATCAGTTTCATGGCATCGGTTATTTGTTGATCATTGCAAGTGATGATTTGGGACACGTATTTTTTTATAATTGGGAATGTTTTATCTCCCAAAGACGTTAACAAACCGTCGGCAATGGTGTCGGGATGTACGGAGGGAATAATTTTCCCGGCTTGTATGGATCTGTATGCATCATCGGCTCCCGCCGGTTCACAACCGATTACACTGGTGTGGGGAGGAGAAAAATAATGAGTGGCTAATGCTGTACCGCTGAGCAGGCCACCACCGCCGACCGGGGTTAGGATGTAATCAGGATTATTCACCTCTTCATAGATTTCCATTGCGCAGGTAGCCTGGCCGGCTATGATATTTTCATCATTATAAGGATGAACAAATACAGCACCGGTGTCGCGGATTACTTGTTCGAGCGTACTTTCTCTCGATTCAAGAGTTGCTTCACATTCAATGATCTTCCCTCCATATCCGGCCACCGCTTCTTTTTTGCTCTGCGGAGCGTTCTCAGGCATGACAATATAAGCAGGCACATTAATGATTTTTGCTGCAAGAGCAAGTGCCTGGGCATGATTTCCTGAAGAGTGCGTGGCGACTCCCTTAACAAGTTGGTCTCTGTTCAGTTGCCTGATTGCATTGGTGGCACCACGATATTTGAATGCCCCCACTTTCTGAAAATTTTCACATTTAAAGAAAAGTCGACAACCGGCAATATCATTTATACCTTTTGAAGTCAATATGGGTGTGCGGTGTATAAAAGGAGAGATGCGTTTTGCAGCTTTTTCAAGAGTTGATTTATTGATTTTTGCCATGAAATATCAAAGATTATTGTGACTAAAATATACAAGGAAAAAGTACAAGATGATGGTGCCATCCATGAAAAAAGTATAATAATATCCCTTTCTTTCTGGCGAAGACCCTATGATAAGTCCAATCACCACAATGCTAAAAAGTATTAATGCCAGGGGGTTAACCTCATAATAGGAAAGCATTGCAAACGATAAATAACTGATCAATGCAAAAATTTTGGTTGGCAAAATCCCTATGAGCCCGGGAGTGGTTTTTAAAAGACTGTCTTTGTCAGCCTGAAAATCCCTGATATCAAACGGAAGCGTGATGGCAAAAATAAATGAAAAATGAGCTGTAAAAACGACCATGATTTTTTTTAATAAAAATGGTTCATTTTCCATGATAGCTGGTAAAAACGAGGAGATCGAAGCCCAGACATAAGCTATCAGAAATATTTTCAAGAAAGGAATACTGCGCAGGGGCAGATAAATCTTTTTTCTTGTTGATTCCGGTACGTTGTACAAAGTGGAGATAATACCCAAATGAATTAAGAACAATAAAGTTTTAAAATCTATTAGTAAGGCATGGAAAGCCAGCACTGTACCCAGAAAAATTAAAACCTGGGATCGTTTATTGAATGTAGGTTTTAATAGGGCGTATGAATCCAGGTCAAAAAAATTAAATTTTATCCTTGTATTAACTTGATAGATGAGCAAAGTAGCCCAAAATATCAGGCTTTGGTATTTCAGGGCGGGGATGCCGGAGCCAATTATTATATAACCCGAAAGAAAAAAGAAAACACTACAGAGAGAAATGAATATATTTTCCCGAATGAGAAAATGGAATAATGAAAGAAATGTGTATCGGTTGATGGCCGATTTAATTTTTGTTTTTCTTTTTAAAAGATTTGATGCCAAGACCTATACCGGCACTGAGAAGTAAAACGATGCTTTCTGTGATAGGGACCCTTCCTCCACCACCACCCGGATCAGGAGGTCCGTTATTGGGCTGGCCAATAGTTGTCACAGCTATCAACAAACTGTAAAAAATAAGCAGAAATTTTTTCATGCCTTCAAAATTCTCAAATTCAATGCAAAATTAATCAAAAAAAGATCAAATTTTATTACAGTGTCCTTTTTAATTCTTTTTGTTCATAGGCTTCAATCACATCGCCTACTTTAATATCATTGAAGTTTTTAATTTTTATACCACATTCATAGCCTTGTTTCACCTCATTAACATCCTCCTTAAACCTCTTCAACGCTTCTATTTCGCCAGAATATATCACAATTCCATCTCGAATGAGCCTGATATCGCTGTTTCGTTTGATGGTCCCCTGTGTGACCATGCATCCTGCCACGGCTCCGACTTTTGAGATTTTGAATACTTCCCTCACTTCCACATTGGCTGTGATCTCTTCTGTATATTCCGGTGCCAGCATACCTTCCATCGCATCTTTGACTTCATTGATGGCATCATAAATTACGGAATACAGCCTTATTTCTATCTCTTCTTTTTCAGCAAGCTTTCTGGCATTGGCTGATGGTCTCACCTGGAAACCGATGATGACAGCGTCTGTCGCAGAGGCGAGTAGTACATCGGATTCGCTGATCTGACCCACTGCCTTATGAATGATATTGATCTGAATTTCTTCGGTTGAAAGCTTGAGTAAAGCATCACTGAGCGCTTCGATAGAGCCGTCCACATCACCTTTTAGTATGATATTGAGTTCTTTGAATGACCCGATGGCCAGCCTTCGCCCGATCTCATCAAGTGTGATGTGTTTCTTGGTCCTCAGGCTTTGTTCTCTGAGCAATTGTTCTCTTTTCGTTGCAATTTCACGGGCTTCCCTTTCAGTATCCATCACATTCAGCTTGTCTCCGGCCTGCGGAGCACCGTTGAGTCCGAGCACAAGCACAGGAGTTGACGGCCCTGCTTCTTTCAGTTTTTCGCCTATATGGTTAAACATCGCTTTTACCCTGCCGTAATGACTGCCCGCCAAAACGATATCACCTACATGCAGTGTGCCTGCCTGAATAAGGACAGTTGCAACATACCCACGCCCCTTATCAAGCTCAGCTTCTACAATTGTTCCTACCGCTTTCTTTTTTGGATTTGCCTTTAATTCAAGGATCTCAGCTTCAAGCAATATTTTTTCAAGTAATTCATCTACACCGGCTCCCGTTTTGGCCGAGATCTCCTGACATTGATATTTGCCGCCCCAGTCTTCTACAAGAATGTTTATATTGGCAAGCTCTTCTTTAATCTTATCAGGGTTGGCATTCGGTTTGTCAATTTTGTTGATCGCAATAATGATGGGCACATCCGCAACCAGAGCGTGATTTATCGCTTCTTTTGTTTGGGGCATCACATGGTCGTCGGCAGCAACTACTATCACAACAATATCCGTAAGCTTTGCGCCACGTGCACGCATGGCGGTAAATGCTTCGTGGCCCGGTGTGTCAAGAAATGCTATTCTCTTGCCCTCTTTGGTAGTTACATCATAAGCGCCAATGTGCTGGGTAATACCTCCCGCTTCGCCTGCAGTTACCTTCGACTCTCTGATAAAGTCCAATAATGATGTTTTTCCATGGTCAACATGGCCCATAATGGTTACGATTGGTGGCCGCTCTTCGAGATCCTCTTTGTTGTCTTCTTCCTCGGGGACATCAATGTTTTCCTTTTGTTCAACAAATTCGACTGTATAATCAAATTCTTCTGCTATCAGGGTAATGGATTCGGCATCGAGTCGCTGATTAATAGATACGACCATTCCCAGATTCATGAAAGCTGATATAATTTCATTGACCGAAATATCCATCATGGAGGCGAGATCTGCTGTTGAAATGAACTCACTGACCTTAAGGGCCTTTGAGTCTTCCAGCTCTTTTTGCATTTCTTTTTCATGTGCCTCTGCGATGGCTGACCTCTTCTCTCTCCGGTATTTGCCGCGGCTGGTTTTGGTTTTATCTCCCCCGCTAAGCCGTGCCAGCGTTGCTTTAATCTGTTCCTGTATCTCTTTTTCTGTAGGTTCTTCCTTCTGAGGTCTGTGCTTTCTGCCAGCCAGCGTCCTGCTATTGCCATGGCCTGATGTATCGGCTTTTTCTCCTTTTACTACACGTTTACGCTTTCTTTTTTTCTTTTTCCTTTCTTTCGATTCGTCAGAAGAAGCAACCGGTTTTTCACTTTCCTCTTTTAATTCAATTTTACCCAATACATTCAAGCCTTTCAGCGTTTCGGCTTTTCCCTTAATTACATCCTCTTCTGCGGGTGGAGCGGAAATGCTTTCTTTCTCAGTCTTATCTTTATCTTCTGGTTCTTTTGTACTTTTTTCGTCCGCCGGAGTTGTTACTTCAGCCTCTTCTTTCTTTTTGACAGGTTCTTTATCTGTAGTTTTTTCAGCTTTCTCTTCCTTTTCTTTTTTATCTGCAGGCTTTTCAAGATCGATTTTTCCTACGACTTTCAATCCGGCAAGTTTGGCGGATTCACTCTCCTTGGTTGGCTCTGTTTCTTTCTCGGCAGTTGTTGATGGTGGCGGAGTCGTTTTTTCTTCTTTTACTTCTTCCTCAATCTGGGATGTGTTGATGAACAGGTCTTCTTCATCGGCAGAATCGGTGGCAGATTCTTCTTTCGTATCGATAACCACATTACCGGTATGTTTTACACCAATAGAAAGAAAAGATGCCTCTTCCTTGTCGAGAGCTGAATCGGCAAATTCCTTTGCGAGCAATTCCAACGCCTCGTCTTCAATTTTAAAATTGGGATTGTCCTTCACTTCGTACCCATGGGAACTCAGGAATTCAATAATGGTATTCTTCCCAATGTTGAGTTTCCTGGATACCTGACTTAATCTCATCATTACAACTGCCTTTTAATCTTTAATTATGTTTATCGCCAGGCAGGTATTACTCAAATTCCTGCCTGATGATTTTTAATACATCTTCTACTGTTTCTTCTTCAAGGTCTGTACGTCTTACCAACTCATCTTTTGACAAGGCAAGCACGCTCTTGGCGGTGTCCAGACCGATTCGCTTGAATTCGTCGATCACCCAGTCATCTATTTCATCGGCAAATTCTTCGAGATCAACATCTTCCTCGACCTCTTCACCGTCCAGATCTCTGTAAACATCGATCTCCATATCAACCAGCCTGCTTGCCAGCTTTATATTGTGTCCCCCTTTGCCAATGGCGAGAGATACCTGGTCAGGCTTCAGATACACCGATACCCGTCCTTCTTCCTTGTCGATTTTTATATCCGTTATTTTTGCCGGGCTCAGTGCTCTGGCAATATACAACTCAAGATTGTCAGTGTAATTGATTACATCGATATTCTCATTTTGCAATTCCCGGACGATGCTATGAATTCTCGATCCTTTCATACCGACGCAAGCGCCAACCGGGTCGATACGATCGTCATACGATTCTACGGCGACTTTGGCTCTTTCCCCAGGCTCACGCACCACTTTTTTAATGGTGATGAGTCCGTCATAAACCTCAGGCACTTCACTCTCAAAAAGGCGCTCAAGGAAAACAGGTGATGTCCTGGAAAGGATGATTTTCGGATTCCCGTTGATCATTTCCACCCTGTGGACGACCGCCCTGACAGAATCGCCCTTTCTGAAGCGATCCTTTGGTATTTGTTCGGATTTGGGTAAGATAAGCTCATCACCTTCTGCATCGATCAGCAATACCTCTTTTGGCAATACCTGATACACCTCACCGACGATGATCTCACCTATGAGATCCTTGTATTTCAGGAATAGATTGTCTTTTTCGAGGTCTTTAATCTTCTGAATCAGCGTTTGCCTTGCCAGTGTCACAGCCCTTCTTCCAAAATCTTCCAGTTTGATTTCTTCTGCGACTTCTTCACCGATCTCAAAATCAGGCTCGATCTTTCTGGCTTCAGAAAGGCTTATTTTGTCATGATCCCATATATCTTCAGAATTGTCATCAACGATTTCCCTGAATCTCCAGATCTCAAGGTCTCCCTTGTCAGCATTGATGATAATATCAAAATTATCATCCGTCTTGTACTTTTTCCTTATCATCGTGCGAAACACATCCTCCAATATCCTGATCATGGTAGGACGGTCCACATTCTTTTGTCTCGCAAATTCAGCAAATGATTCAATTAAAGTTGAATGATCCATCTCTTTATATCTTATTGCAAAATTTTATCTTTTATTAAAACTCTATTACAACGCTGGCTTTCTCTATTTCGTCCAGCGAAAATTTATAATTTTTTATCTCTTTTTTATTTTTCGAAGCAACCTCAATCTCTATTTCATCATTTAATACGGATTTCAAAATCCCCTGATACTTTTTATTTTCCTTTGTCCGGATTTCAAATTCCCTACCCACATGTTTTGGAAATTGCCTAATAAGTTTCAATGGCTTGTCTGCACCCGGTGATGAAACCTCGATCACATACCTTCCCTCGATTATGTTATTT
>WGED01000354.1 GCA_015492915.1 Cyclobacteriaceae bacterium | reverse complement strand
AGCAAATGCATCCCGAAGAGACTCCCAGGGATACAGACACATCTCATTAATTGCCTTTATTTAAATTTCATATTAAACCCAAAATTATCAATAACCTTTCTATTCCGAGCTTAAATCACTTCAAAATCAGACACTTCGTTCACGTTTGATTCGTCACCATAATAGTGCATTATGCCTCCTCATCAAACGTGCTGATTTTCTTCCCGCCCTGGCGGGACAAGTTGTACTTTAACCTCTCATAACGAAATCCTGTTGAGAATTTTGGGTTAAAGCTTTGGTCATTTAGTCTATAAATTGGGGCTTGTCTTGTTGCTATGAGAAATAAGGCATTTTCCTTAGTTTCATTGGCCGGCAGTGTTGAGGGGGGCTTTCAGAAAGGTTGCAAATTGATTTATCAGATCATAGTGGCCGCATTGTAGTATCAGCACCTCCGGATTATCCAGTTTTTCCGTGAGTGGTTTGATAAATTTTAGTGGTATGACCCTGTCGTATCTGGCCATAATAAATTTTATCCCAATTCCATGGCGGTTAAGTTTATAGGCCAGTGTGTTGCAATCTGATTTGAGTTTTCTGAAGTATGTCCACGAATAATAGATCTGCATACTTTTCTCATGAGTTTTGAGTGAAGTGCTGACAAGCTTGGCAGTCTTTTTATCGATCAGACCTGTTTTCTTGCCCGCTTTGATAATGCCTGAGAGTATCCAGGGGTTATTCAGTACGTAATAGAATACTTTTCTCGATGGTTTGTCGTGCGTGGCCAGCCAGTACCAGAATGATTCCGTGATGCCGTCAGGGGCTATCAATAGGGCAGTATCAATTTCGCTTGCAAAGTGGTGAAGCACGGAACAGGCTATCCTGGCCCCCAGGCTGAATCCTGTGATGGAAAATCGTTCAAATCCCATAGCTTTTTTCAGTCCGCTGATCAGTTCAACGATCTCTGTAGCCGTCAGTGGGTTATCAGGATTCAAAATCACTGTTTTTCCATGAAAGGGCAGATCGATGGAACAAAAGGTAAATTCGGGAAATGCTTCGGCGAGCGGTTCAAAGGCACTGCCGTCCTGCCCGAAACCGTGAAAAGCGATCATCACCTTCGGGCCTTTGCCCAGGATAGTACAGTTAAAAAAGCCGTTGGAAAATTTTACTTTCAAAATTTAAAAATTCACAAGGCGCTAATTTATCGATTACCATTCAAATAAAATATTTGCCACCACTCACATTTTAGCATTTTTTTCAATCCAAGGCACAACAAATATTTAAGGATTATAGTTAAAATAAACAATGGAAACTCCGGGTAACAAAAAAGTTTCCGTAGTTTTGCGCACATTATGGAAAAAGAAGCATTAAAAGAAAGGATTATCCGGGAGTCTATGAAGCTGTTTTTGCAGTATGGGGTCAGGAGTGTGACTATGGATGATATTGCAAAACATCTCGGGATATCAAAAAAGACAATTTACCAGAATTTCAAGGACAAAGAGGAGATCATCTTTCTGGCAACACAATCGCATTTTGATGAGCACCTTAGGATAATGGAAGAAATTGAAAGAATTTCAGACAATCCGGTGGAGCAATTGTACAGACTTTCCATTGCCTTGCGGGAGCAGATGAAGAAAGTAAGCATAGGCGTGCTGTATGATCTGAAAAAATATTACAAGGATGCCTGGGCTAATTACCAAAAGTTTAAATACGAGATAATCTATCAGTCTGTGCTTGATAATCTGAAAAAGGGCATCGAAGAGGGATTGTTCAGAGATGATATCAATCCCGAGATTCTGGCAAATCTGAGAATAGGGGAGATTGAATTGTCCTTTAACAAGGAATATTTTCCGGAAGACAAATTTACACTCGGTGAAATACATCACCAGTTTTTTACCCATTACACCTATGGGATACTATCTGAAAAGGGGTTCAGATTGTTTGAAGAGTATCAAAAAAAAGGCAGTTTAAATGAAAATTAGAAGGATTTTATTGCTGATATCTTTTTTGGCTTTTATGGCATTTTCCGCACGAAGCCAGGAGCCACAGGTCCATAGGTTCACACTCAGACAATGCCTCGAATATGCCTGGGAGCACAATCAGAACGTCATCATTGCCAATCTGGAGACTGAGGTAGCCAGGGCAAAAACCGGAGAGTTTATTTCAGCCGGACTGCCGCAGATCGATGCCACCGCTTCAGTAAACAAAAACTTTAAACTCCGCAGAACTTTCCTGCCGGCTAATCAGTTTGATCCTACCGCTCCCGAGGATGAGGTTATCGAGCTGGTATTTGGCACACCATACGACGGGGACATTGGCTTGAGTATCAACCAAATGGTCTTTAACGGGTCGTATTTCGTCGGTTTGAAGGCCTCTAAGGTTTATCAGAAATTATCGGTAAAAGATCATATCAAATCGAGAATCGATGTAACTGAAAATGTAACAAAGGCTTACTACACCGTGCTCGTCAATCAGATGTCATACGAAACTGTTGAAGCAAATTATAACCGGATCGACTCGTTGCTCAGGGAAACACAGATCATGTACGATAACGGATTTGCCGAATTGCTCGACCTTAACAGGACGAAAGTTGAATTCAATAATATCTCCACGGCCAAGACCAACGCCAAAAGAGCAGTGGAAATAAGCGAGGATCTGCTCAAGTTTCAAATGGGAATGCCGATCGAAGATAAGCTGGTAATTACCGAGAAACTATCTGACTTACAATTCAACGTACAGGAAGAGATTGATATGGGGTATAGTTTCGCCCGCAGGATCGAGTACTCACGACTTGAAACAAGCCAGGAACTGGCGTGGTTTGATCTGAAGAATGACCGGGTTCAGTATCTGCCCAAGCTCGATCTGTATCTGGCATGGGGCATGAATGCAGGAGTACGGAATTTCAGCGATCTGGGTCAGTTAGGAAACAGGATGGTTTGGCCGGATTACCAACTGGCGGGTCTGAGGCTGAGCGTACCAATTTTCGATGGGTTGTACAAGGCGAAGGTTATACAGCAGAAGAAACTAAAAGTTCAACAACTCGAGTATCAGCGTATGATGCTTGAAAACTCAATAAAACTGGAGGTGGAACAATCCAGAAAAAAACTGATCATGAATCTTGACGAGTTGAAGAGTCAGGAAGCGAACATGAAGCTTGCCGAGTCGGTATATAATCAAACAAAAATCAAGTACCAGGAAGGCGTGGGCAGTAACCTTGAAGTAATCGATGCGGACAATGCTTTTAAGCGGGCTCAGAATAATTATTTCAATGCGCTTTTTGACGCATTGATAGCACATGTTGAATACAGAAAGGCACTCGGAATTTTGGAACAGGACATAAAGCAATAATCATATGAAAATCAGGATATTAATTATAAGCTTTTTGGTGATAGTGTACAGCGGATGCGAACAAAACAACACTGATCTGGAAGCATTGAAAAAGGAACTCAAGACTAAAAGAGAAAAGCTCCGGGAGATGCAGGAATCGGTAAAAGAGCTTGAGGAAAAGATTGCAGCGCTCGATCCGGCATTTGCCAGGAAAAATAAAAAAGCCACACTCATTACTACTGTTCCTGTCAAAAGAAAACGGTTTGTTCACTATGTAGAGATAAGTGGTGCTGTAAGATCAAAGAAGAATGTGCTCATAAGTGCTGAAAATATGGGAACAGTCGTGCGCGTACTCGTTCGGGAAGGCAGTGAGGTAAAAAAAGGCCAGCTTCTCATACTTCTCGATGCCGAGTTGTACCAGAAGCAACTCGACCAACTGAAGACCGAATACCGGCTGGCTAAAACAATGTATGAGAAACAGGCCAATTTGTGGCAGCAAAAAATTGGCACGGAAGTACAATACCTGCAGGCTAAGAACAAGAAGGAGTCGCTCGAGAGACAGATAGAAAATGTCAGGACGCAAATTTCAAAATCGAGGGTGAGGGCGCCCTTTTCGGGAACGGTTGATGAGGTGTATGTGCGCGAAGGAGAAATGGCCCAGATGGGCTCGCCGCTGGTGCGTATCGTCAATCATAAAGATATGTATGTGCGGGCGGATCTGAGTGAATCGTACATAGGGAAATTCAAAAAGGGTGATAAAGTGATTATTGATTTTCCATCGCTTGGCAAAACAATTGAATCCCGCATCAGTTCCGTGGGCCAGGTGATTGATCCTATGAACAGAACTTTTTCCATTGAGGCATATTTGCCGAGGACCGATTTTGCTGTAAAACCAAACCTTCTGGTGGTGCTGAAGCTGAAAGATGTGGAGGTCAATAATGCCGTAGTGATACCATCGAAACTCATCCTCAACGACAATAAGGGTGAATTCATCTATATCGTCGAAAAGGACAGTGTCGGGCAGCAAATAGCCAGAAAACAACGCATAAAACGCGGGCCTACCTACAAACATGAAACGATGATCCTCGAAGGCTTATCCGGGGATGAATTGCTCATCGATGAGGGATTTACGGAGGTGTCTGATGGTGTTAAGGTTAAAGTTGTCGAGAAAGTCATATAGAGCTCAGAAGCAAATAGGCTATGGAAAACAGAGACAATAAGAAAAAGATAGTCAGGGAATTCGGGCTCAGTACCCTTTCTATCAACAACCGGACGAGTGTCATCATCCTTACGTTTATCATCACGATCATGGGATTGCTTTCGTATATCTCCATTCCTAAGGAGAGCTTTCCCGAGGTGGTGATCCCTACCATTTACATCGGCACACCCTATCCCGGCAACTCGCCGGTGGATATTGAAAATCTCATCACAAGACCGATTGAGAAAGAACTGAAATCCCTGTCCGGCATCAAGGAGATATCTTCCACTTCCGTGCAGGATTATTCCACCATCATCGTTGAATTCAATCCTGATGAGGACATCCCCAAATCATTGCAGGATGTAAAGGATGCAGTGGACAGGGCCAAGAGTGAGCTGCCAACAGATCTGGATAGCGATCCGAGTGTTATGGATATTGACCTGTCCGAGTTACCGATTTTATATATCAATATTTCGGGAGACTATAGTGTCAACGAGCTGAAAAATTATGCTGAATATCTTGAGGATGAAATAGAAAAGCTGAGTGAGGTATCGAAATGCGACATTAAAGGCGCATTGAACAGGGAGATCAGGGTGGATGCTGATATCCATGAGATGGAAGCAGTGAAAGTGAGCTTTACTGACATCAGTGATGCCATAGCTGCCGAGAACGTCACGCTGTCGGGGGGCAATGTGCTGGCGGATGAATTCAGGCGCAGCCTGAGGGTGGACGGCGAATTCAAATCTGTGGAGGAAATTAAAAATGTGATCGTCAAAGATGAGGATTATAGGATTGTGTATGTAAAGGATGTGGCTGAGGTATCCGATTCTTTTGAGGAGAGAAAGAGCTATGCCCGGTCCAACAGACTTCCGGTAGTTACAGTGGATGTGATAAAACGTAGTGGTGAAAACCTGTTGGTCACCTCCGAAAAAATCAAGGCAATCATAGAGGAAGCTAAAACAAACCGCTTTCCCGAAGGTCTGCACATCACCATATCACATGACATGTCGAAAGTGACCAGGAGTATGGTGAGCAATCTTGAGAACAGTATCATTACAGGGGTAATCCTGGTGACATTGGTTCTAATGTTCTTCATGGGCTTTCGCAATGCACTCTTTGTGGGCATAGCCATACCACTGTCCATGTTCATGGCTTTTATGGTCCTTTCTTCCATTGGTTATTCTGCCAACATGATCGTACTCTTCGGTCTGATACTGGCCCTGGGGATGCTCGTGGATAACGGCATCGTAGTAGTGGAAAATATTTACAGGCTCATGCAAAAAGGCTACGGACCTATCCGGGCCGCCAAGGAAGGAGTGGGCGAGGTAGCCATGCCGATCATTACTTCGACACTTACGACACTTGCGGCTTTTGTACCGCTCGCTTTCTGGCAGGGACTCATGGGTGAATTCATGAAATATCTGCCCGTCACGCTCATTATTGTGCTGTCGTCATCATTGTTTGTAGCATTAGTTATCAACCCGGTGCTCACTTCCATGTATATGAAAGCGGAGGAATCAAAGACCAAAAAGAGCAAGATGTTCATAATTGCCGGCACGGCTCTGTTAATGAGTATTCCTTTTTATATCATCAACTATTTTGGAGTTGCCAATCTTCTGATGCTGGTGGCTCTTGCTATTCCTTTCAATATTTTTATTCTTGAACCAGGTGTGAAATGGTTTCAGACACGCTTGATCCCTGCCATGGAAAATATTTATTCCCGCACCATACGCTTTGCGCTTCATGGCAGTATGCCATATATTTTCCTGGGGGGAACAGTACTATTGCTGGTATTTTCTGTAGGATGGTTTGTTACCAGCCAGCCCAGGGTGTCCCTGATGCCGGATAAAGATCCCAACTATATCAATATTTTTATTGAAAAACCCATAGGATACGATATTGAGCAGACCAATGCTTTTACCAAAAGGGTGGAAGATGAAATATATGAAATACTGGAACCTTACCAGGACATTGTGGAATCCTTCATATCACAGGTAGGGGAAGGCGCCAGCGATCCCAATCAGATGTCGGGCCAACAGGAGACGCCAAATAAATCGATGATTACCATTTCTTTTGTTGAATATGCCGAAAGGCATGGCGTCAATACCTCAGATATTCTTGAAAAAATCAGGGAGAGGATAACAGGATATCCCGGTGTCAAGATTACGATCGATAAAGAAAAAATGGGACCTCCGGTAGGAAAACCCATTGATATAGAGGTGAGCGGTGAGGATTTCGAAAAACTTATTCGCCTGACAGATGACATAATGAACAGGATCGAGGCGGCTAATATCCCAGGGATACAGGAACTGAAGACCGACCTTGAAATAGGTAAACCGGAAATACTGGTGAAGATAAACCGGGATAAAGCACGCCGGTTTGGGCTTTCGACTTATTCTATTGCAACAGAGTTGAGGACTGCGCTCTTTGGCAAAGAGATCACCAAATTCAAGGACGGTGAGGATGAATATCCCATAATGCTTAGACTTCAGGACAAATACCGTTATGATATTGACGCCCTGATCAATAAAAAGGTGACCTTCAGGGATAACAAAGGCAAATTGAAACAAATACCGATTGCATCGGTAGCCACCATGCAATACACCTCGACCTATGGCGCCGTAAAGCGTAAAGACCTCGACCGGGTGGTTTCTATTTACAGTAATGTGGTAGAGGGCTATAATGCCAATGAGATCGTAGATGAATTGAAGCTTTTATTTGCCGATTATGAATTTCCCGAAGGATATTCGATGAAATTTGCCGGAGAGCAGGAGGAGCAACAAAAGTCAAGTGAGTTTCTCATGAGAGCGCTTATGATCGCCGTGTTTTCCATCTTTCTCATTATTGTGGCACAATTCAACTCAATCAGCTCACCTTTCATCATCATGGCGTCGGTGCTCCTCAGCACGATTGGGGTATTTCTGGGACTCAATATTTTCAGCATGGATTTCATCATTATCATGACAGGCATCGGCATTATATCTCTGGCAGGTGTAGTGGTAAATAATGCCATTGTTCTCATAGATTATATCAATTTGGTGAGAAAGAGGAGAAGAGCCGAGCTTGGCCTGAAGGAAGATGAGCACTTGCCGTTTGAAGAGATCATTGAATCTATCAGGTTAGCCGGAAAGACACGACTGAGGCCGGTATTGCTTACAGCCATCACCACAGTACTGGGGCTGATCCCACTTGCCATCGGCATGAATATCAACTATATCACCCTTTTCACAAAATTTGACCCCGAGTTTTACATTGGCGGGGACAGTGCCAGCTTCTGGGGACCCATGGCTTGGACCGTGATCTTCGGGTTGATCTTCGCTACATTCCTGACGCTCGTCATTGTGCCCGTCATGTACTTATTGTCCGATATGCTTACGATGAGGCTCAAAGGAAAAAGAATTTCAGGATAATGAAAACCCGAAGGGGGTCAATAGAGTTTATTGATAAAAATACAGACAGATGACCGCGTGGGAGATACAAAAATTAATTATGACAATAATAGCTGTAGTTCTGATTGTACTGTTTGACTTGTACCTGTACCAGGCACTCAGGACGTTGATTCATGGTCTGTCCACCGGATGGAGGAGGGGCTTCATTGTTTTTTTCTGGGGGATTACCATTGTCAGTGCTATAGGGATAGTAATGGTAGGTTATGGCCCGAAAACCCTGATAAACAATGAGTTGAGAAGGATTATAGTGGTCACCACATTTTTGATCTATTTCTCAAAAGTTTTTGGAGTACTCACTTTGCTGATTGATGATATTTACCGTGGGGGTAAGTGGATAGCTGCAAAATTATTTAATATCACCTCCCGGACAACAGCTAAGGCAGGGGGGATCACAAGATCGGAATTTATATCGAAAGCAACGATGATCGCTGTTGCTGCACCACTCACCACTTTTGGATTCGGTATTGTATCAGGCGCTTATAACTTTCGCGTTAGGCGTGCTACGATTGCCCTGCCAAATCTTCCTTCAGCTTTTGACGGCATCAGGATCGGGCAAATTTCAGACATCCATACGGGCAGCTTTTTCAGCCGGTCAGGCGTTAAAAAGGGTGTTGACTTGTTTCTATCCGAAAAGCCCGATATTATCTTTTTTACCGGTGACCTTGTGAATGACGTAGCTGCTGAGGTAAAGGAGTACAAAGACATGTTTTCTCATATCAAAGCACCGTTGGGGGTCTTTTCTACACTCGGTAATCACGACTATGGCGATTACAGAAGGTGGTCCACCCTGGAAGCTAAAAAGAAAAATTTCCAGGATCTCATTCGCGCCCAGAAAGAAATGGGTTGGGACCTGTTGATGAATGAAAACAGACGCATCAGGGTGGATGGTGAAGAGATCGCCATTATCGGTGTGGAAAACTGGGGGGCAGGAAGATTTTCAAAATACGGTAAGCTGGAGGAGGCTTACAAAGGTGCGGAAGATGTGCCTGTAAAATTGTTGCTTTCTCATGACCCGAGTCACTGGGATGCACAGATCAGACCTGAATATGGCGATATCGATGTTACTTTTGCCGGCCACACCCACGGATTCCAATTTGGTGTGGAGATCGGAAATTTCAAATGGAGCCCGTCGCAATATATTTACAAGCAATGGGCGGGCCTTTACCGGGAAAACAATCAGTATTTATACGTGAACAGGGGGTTCGGATTTCTCGGATATCCCGGGCGTGTGGGTATCCTGCCGGAAGTAACCATTATCGAGCTGAAAAAAGCATGAGCTAACGGCCTTTTTTCCAATCTGAAGAGGAGGAGATGCTCAGTGTGCCATTATTGTATTCCATAATATAATCCACCATCGTCCTGACAGTACAGCCACGGAAGGCGTTTTCTCCCGTACAATTATAGATTACGGGATAGGAAAATCCATAAGGCCGTTCAAATCTGACAACTTCGCCTTTTTCGTCAAGAATAAAACCCCAGGTAAATGCTATATCAGTACCCGGGCATCCCTTTGAAAGCTGCTCATAGTCATAGCGGTATATCCCGGTACCGTCCTCTTTCAGGATCAGAAAACCACCTTTGCTGCCGGTGTATTTACCAAAAAACCTGTCGTCAAAATCATAAGTAGTGAGCACTTTGGAGCCGTTATGCTCAAGCATTCGATTTTTGCCGGAAGGCTGGTAGAAGCCGAATAAAAGGATAAGAAAAAAGCTTGCTAATTTCATGGGCTTTAATTTAATCAACAATGCCCCCCTGATGCAAAGCAATCACAAAAAATCGCTGAATTTTCATGAAAATCCGGTGGGTTGAAAGGTGTAAACAGTATTTGTTTCATAAAACATTTTAGCATAATATTACTGTTTTTAAATACAGTTCCATGCTGATTTATTCGCTTCCGTTGATTGCCGCCCTGATAGGATGGGTCACCAATTATCTGGCGATCAAAATGTTGTTTCATCCGAGAAAAAAGATAAACCTCTATTTTTTTAGCATTCAGGGTATTTTCCCCAAAAGACAGGAGGTGCTGGCCGACCGTCTCGGTAATGTAGTTGCCAACGAATTGTTTTCTTTTCAGGATATCAAAGAGAGTTTTACGAGCACTTCAACTGCCAGAGAGCTGAATGCAGTTCTTGATGAAAAACTCGAGGATTTTATCACGGTGAAACTGAAGACGGTGATGCCGATGCTCGCCATGTTTTTAAATAAAGACATTAAAAATAAGATTAAGAACACCCTGCACCAGGAATTCCAGAACATACTGCCGGACCTGCTGAACAAATATTCTGAAAAAATCGAAAGAGATATCGATATCAGAAAGATTGTCTATGAAAAAGTAGCGGCTTTTTCATCCGCCAAGCTCGAGCAACTGCTTTTTTCGATTATGAAGAAGGAATTTAAGACTATTGAAATTCTGGGTGGTGTGCTGGGATTTCTGATTGGAATCGTACAATTATTAATAATTCAACTACAATAGTCTTTAGGATGACAAAAGTATTTTGTATATTTATTTTAATTCCGAAATAGCGAACAACCGAAATGAACCACTGATTCGCGATTTGCACTGATTAGCCTATTCGAAACGCCAATTTTATTAAAGATGATTTCAATGCTGGAATTTGTAAAATTGTGAATCATATAAAACCGTTAGCCTTATGAAAAAAGTTGGATTATTGCTACTGGCCGCAGCTATTATTTCAGGATCATGCATGAGAAAGGAATACCTGGTGGAGTCTGATTACAGTTATGCCGGATCATTTAAGGATTACAAAACTTTTGATTTCATGAAGGAGATCGGTGCGTCTAAAGACTCCGTACGACAACGGCAGGTTATTCAGCAAGCGATCAAAAGAAGGATGGAATTACAGGGTTATAAATACAAGACAAAGAAGCCCGACTTACTTGTAGCCTATAAAATGTTTTATGGCGATTTTGATTTTTACGGATATAATCAGCCCGACTTTGAGAACTGGCTCGTGTACCAAAGTGAGGAAGAGACCTATGATCCGGTGACATATGACATGTATGAAGGCACCATCATTGTAATTCTTTGGGACAGAAAAAAAAGAAGAGTTGTGTGGCAGGGCTATGCTACCACCTTATTTGGCAACCCCTATCATAATGATAAATATATCAAATGGGCAGTCCGATCCATCTTTGACCAATATCGTGTCTTTGGTGAGAGTCTGACTGTTCAAAACAGGCTAAACTAGTTTTAATTAAGTTTAACCACAGCCTACGGAAAACCCGGATAATTTGTCCGGGTTTTTTGTTTTATGCAGAGTACTGATGACTGGATTGTTTTATCCCAAAATTCTCACCAGGATTTCGTTATGAGAGGTTAAAGTACAACTTGTCCCGCCAGAGCGGGAAGAAAATCAGCACGTTTGATGAGGAGGCATAATGTACTATTATGGTGACGAGTCAAACGTGAACGAAGTGGCTGATTTTGAAGTAATTTAAGCTCGGAATAGAAAGGTTATTGAGAATTTTGGGTTTATCTCAATAACCATGAGAAAAGAGCGATTATTGCAGACAATAATAGCCGGCACGGCGGAAAGGGGATGTGGAACAGCCTTAAAGTGTGATCAGATAAGTGCAAAAGGCGCTTGTCAGAGTGACTCCGATTCTGATTGTTCCTGCTCGTCTGCGGTCTTTTCTTTGCGAACTCCCTTTTTGAGAACGATGGTTTTGAAAATATCCGTGTTAATTGTAGCCATCAGGGCGCCGACGATCAATAAAGTTATGATGATAAAAGTATTTGCCGCACTTGTAATAGGAGGATCAAACATGGTTCTTAAGTTTTAAGCAGCTAATTTATAATTTTTTTCTGATGCAATAAACCAAACCGTCATTAATATACTTCCCAGTCGAGTGTGTACTTTGCCTTTTTGGTCTCTTTCAGGTTTCTGGCCATATCGGTCGAAAATTGTCCCGGTTCATTTTCTATGATCATTGTGAAAGTGCCCAGCTTGTCATTTGGTGAGAGCAGGTCCCAGTCCCAAAGCTCTATCACTACCTGCTGACCCTCTTTAATACCTTCGATTTCTACATCGAGATCGGTAGTGGTGTCCATCATAATGGGCTGCTGCTTTTTGTCCTTGGGCCATATCTTTTTGCCATTGTACTTTAAAAACACATCATCGTATTCGTTTTCTTCGACAAAGTAACAATGAAGACGGTGAAGAGCAAGGGTAAAAGTTTTATTGTTAATTTCCATGATTTGCTACTTAGACAAAGCAAAATTTACACTATTGATATTTAAAAAAAGGTCAAATCAGAAAAGTATCATACAATGTTGTAAAGAGGTTGATTTTAATCCTCGAATGTTTCCCTGAGTCTTATCATGAGATCTTCAACCGATATACACTCTATGATGACAGAATCCAAACGATGGTCAACCGACTTGCCTGCAAGTTTTTTTGACCAGCCTCCATACTCTTTGAAGACGAATATGGGCTTTTGATATATCCATCCGAAGCAAATCTCCGAAAGCGTACCTGCGCCGCCACTGATCGCCACGATGGCATCACCTGCCAGAGCTGTAAGTGCATTGCGCGCATGCCCCATACCTGTCGGGATTACCAGTTTGCAATAACAGTTTGCCTGATATTTTGATGTGCCGGGGAGGATGCCGATGGTCAGGCCTCCGGCTTCTGCTGCACCTTTGCTGGCTGCTTCCATGATGCCTCCCCCGCCACCTGTTATTACGGCGTAGCCTCCCAAAGCAAGGCTCGATCCGATTTCCTCAGCCAGCCGGTGTGCATCTTCTCCCGCTTCCGAATCACCTATAACAGCAATTTGTTTTATTCTTCCGGCGGGTAGTATATCGGTCATTTCAGGAATATTTGCTGGTGATTGAAGGTCACTCAATATTTTTAACGTCACCGCTGGCAGAAGAGTTGACATTTATTTTCTCAGGATTCCCTTTGTACAATATATCGGCGCCACCGCTTGCCCGGGCTGACAGCTCCTTGGTTACGGTAATTTTGATATCTGATCCTCCGGAAGCCTCCAGTTCTGCCTTGTCAACCGTCAGGTCAAAAGCTTTCAGATCACTTCCGCCGCTGGTGTGGGCCACGAGGTTTACAGCATAACCAGACAACATGATATCAGCGCCACCGCTCGCTTCCGCGGTTAGGTTTGTCGCATTTACGGCCAGCTCGATATCGCTGCCGCCGGAGGCTTTTAACTTCAAATCATCAGCATCTATAGTATTTTCACTTTTCACATCCGAGCCGCCTGAGGCGTCAATTTCTTTTAATTGGTTCGTGGTTACATAAACCCGGGCCTCCCGAAACCAGACGCCTGATCTTTTGAAATAAATACGAAGCACATCATTTCTGACTTCAGTAATGAGATACTGCATGGTATTCTCATTGGTTTCCACCTTTATTTTGTCTTTCGGGCCGTAAGTAATGTAAACATCAATACCATTTTGAACTTTAATGGCTTGAAAAGGGGGCACGTCTCTTTCCTCGGATATTACCGGAGTGAGGTTTTTATTGCCTATACATGAGGAAGAGATCAAAATTATCATGGCAATAAAAACTCTGGGTTGTAAAATATGCGGGCACATAATCATTCTTTTTTATCAAAAATTAGATATTTTTTTTGAGCCGTCATAATGGATTTATAATAACGGTTAAATGGGCTGCTCTATGGAAAATGATATATTAGCACGTCAATATGGAAGCGCACTCAACACGCGATGTTTTATAAAATGATGGAGGATTTTAAGCGATGAAACAGGAAAATGAAGAAAACAGGAGGAAATTCAAAAAGCTGCTGTCCGATGTGCTGAAGGAAAAAGGCGTGGAGTCTGAGATTGATCTCGATGATAAGTATTACAGTGCGCTTACTTTCAGGGTGGCGCCGGTTGATTTTGAGACAGCTGCCGGGTGGGTGATGAGCGCGGAGTTTTTTGACCTGATGCGGAAGTTCAAAATCGAAGTGATCGTGCTGGAGTATGGGGATAAGGTAGAAAGAGCTGTGGTACAGATGAGGGAAGGGCCAATCAGGGACAGGCTGCTTTATGCTAAAGACCTTCAGGAACTGGCGGAATCGATGGAGATGAAAATCAGGGTATATTGCTCGGGGCAACTCTTCGATACTATGAATATTGAGGGCAGGGAAAATATAGAAGTAGAGGCATTTATAGCTCTTGTCGGTACGGATATGCTGAAAAAACGGCTGCCGGAATTAAGTTTTGTATCCTGCATTATAAAAGATGACCGGTTTACATCAGACCTCCTGGCGCCCGGAAAAGTTTCATAAACCAGAAAATCGCCGTTTTTTCATGGAAATGGATACATGAAAAAACGACATAAATCGCTAATGATCTTTCTCTACGATATCACTGCCAAAAGGCGCCAGGGCGAGATAAGCCAGCTTCATATGCTGGACAGCAAACGGGATACCGATAATGGTAATGGCAAACAGCAATGCAAGTATGGCATGAACAATGGCGATCTCAAGACCGGCGATCAATATCCAGATGATGTTCATGATCAGGTACAGGCACCCGCTCTGGCGCTCGCCGGGCACCACATCTTTTCCAAAAGGCATCAGTGACATTACGGCGAGTTTGAGTGTTTGAATTCCAAAAGGTATGCCGATAATGGTGAGAAAGAGTATTACACTGCCAAAGAGATACATCAGAAAAATAATGAATCCTCCGAAAACAATCCAGATGATATTGCCGAGCGTGTTCATAATTTAAAAATGGTTAAAAAATCATGAATTTTTCATGAAATTGCCATCCCTTTTTCCAGGAGATGATCCCTGATTTGCATGAAATCATTAGCTACAAAATCAGCATTGAGCAGATGGTCTGCACTGAAGGTTGTCGTGAGGCCTATAGCATACATGCCGGCGCGTCTGGCAGCTTCTATGCCGTAGGGTGCGTCTTCTATCACGATACAATTTTCAGGTTTGACGCCAAGTTTTTCCGCTGCGTGCAGAAATACATCCGGAGCGGGCTTCGACTTGTTATCCACATCGGCAATAAAAAAGATATGATCTCCGAAAAATTCTTTCAGATGTAGCTGGCGTTCCACTTTCGCCATCAGGGCTTTGTCCATGGCGGTAGCGATGGCTGTCCTGACCGGTGAGGAAGAAAGCATTTTAGCAAAGGATGCATAGCCATCGACAAAAGGAATTTCCTCATCAAATAATGCCCGGATCAGTTCATCGCGCTCACGTGCTATATCACCCGCCCTTTCATCCAGCCCGTAATATTCAATCATGAGTTGTGCGCCTTCAAGCAAGGTCTGCCCAGCCATTCTGGGTTTGAGGTATTCACGGTCATATTGGAGGCCACGGCGTGCCAGTAGCACCTCCTGGCTTTTGTCCCATAGCATTTCGGTATGGACTACTACTCCCTCTGCATCAAAAATAATTGCTTCAATGTGATTCAGGTTCATCGGGCGTCAGGATTCCTCTTTATAAAATAATTGATAAAAATTCATGCGGCTTTCTTCATCGTAGCCCTTGCGGATGTAGTTGCGGTTGCCGTGTACATAAATGTGAAAATTTTTGTCCAGCTTGATCACGCTTTTAAATACGCGTTTCATCTTTCTTACTGCTTCGGAATTGATATCAAATTCATCATAGATATTTATATCATTTTCTTGCTGGTACTGCTCTTTATATGATTCAAAAGCTTCGATAAGTTCCGGCTCCTGCAATACTTTTTCCTGAAAACTGACTTTGTCAAAAAGCTCTTCCTCTTTAAAATATCGGGTGGATTCCTGTATCAATGACAATTTGTCGATTTTGTCGGCTTCGGGAAGCGCCTCCTCCGTAAAGTCCCTGCACATCTGCAGATAAGTACGCGTATGGAAAAAGGTGTCTTCCAGTGGCTGGAGGTGCAAAAATCGCTCTTTCCAATATTGTGCGTCGTCTTTATTGGTGTTGTCAACTACCAATACTCTGTAGCCCGTATCTTCGCCGGCATCGAAGATCAGGCATCCCTTATCCAGTTTGTTGATGTTGATGCCATCATCTTTATCGACAGTATATGAGCGCCCTTCGGGGAATACTTTAAGAAAAGTTTCCTTTTGTTCTGATTTGAAAATACCTACCACATCCATCACTTCATCGTCGAGGGTACAGTTTTCAAACAGTGCCACATATACCTCGCCCGCCTTGATGCGGGGATGATTTGATTGCTCATATAAATGTTTGGCGATGTTGACTGACTGCAGGTGCAATGCATTAATGTCATGAAAAATACTTTTCACATAAGTGTACACCTCATTAAGGCGCAGGTCCGATTCATGAGAAAACCGATAAAATTCGGGATCCTTAAATGCGCGGGTGAAATAAGTGGTAAGCAAGCCGGAAATAGCATCGCTTACCGGCACTTCTTTTTCTGAGATTATAAGGCTGTCTTCATTGGATTTATTTCCCACCCCATGAATGGAGAGATGCTTTAGTTCTGATTCGGAAAAATTAAACATGATTATGAATTAATGATATCACCGACTCCATTGAGGATAAATTTGGGACGATAAGCGAATTGTTGTACACCTTCTCTCGAAGTTATGCCGCTGAGCACGAGGCAGGTGTCAATTTCCGATTCAATCCCGGCAATTATGTCCGTATCCATGCGATCGCCGATTATGACCGTTTCCTCAGTCTGGCACTTGAGTTTTTTTAATGCGATGCGCATCATCAATGGATTAGGCTTGCCAACAAAATACGCCTTTTTGCCTGTAGCCAGTTCTATCGGAGCTATCAATGCCGCCGTAGCCGGTGCAATACCGTTTTCTATCGGGCCGTTCAGGTCGGGATTGGTTCCGATCAGCTTGGCGCCTTTATAGACAAGATTTACAGCCTGTTCAATTTTTTCATAACTGTAAGATCGTGCTTCGCCCATCACCACATAGTCGGGGTCTACATTGTTCATTCGGTAACCGACGTCGTAAAGGGCATTGAGTAATCCTGCCTCCCCAATCACGAAGGCACTGCCCTTTGGCTTTTGTGAATGCAGAAAATGAGCTGTAGCCAGGGCAGATGTATAAAAATGCTCCTTATCGACCATAAGACCCATTCTTGCAAGTTTGTCCTGAAGTTCCCGCTGAGAGCGTTCGCTAGAATTGGTCAGAAACAGGAAACGCTTTTTTTCCTTTTGAAGCCATTCGATAAACTCTTTTACACCCGGAAGGATCTTGTCACCGTGATAGATGACGCCATCCATATCACAGATGAAACCTTTTTTGTTTCGAATTACTTCTGCAATACCTGAAATGTCTGTTTTGTTGTTCATTGGATTATAGATTCAGAATGCAAAAATAGGAGGAAGGCGGATAATTCTTTCAAAGTATGGAGAATTATCATAAAAAGGTAATAAAGGTTTAACATGGCAGGAGAGTGGCTCACCTAAAGAATCGTTCTGATGATTCCGACATCATCATAGGCAATGTATTCGCCGGAATTTATCCAGAGGTCAAACCTATTTTGCAAAACTCCCTCATCATCGCTAGGAGTTTTAATGAGAAGTTGTTCAATGGCGTTGGATTTCTTTTCAGTTGCCGGGGGTATGTTGATGATCTTACTGACACCGTCAGTAGAAATAGATATGTCACGGATCTTTTTAAAATCAAATTGCTTCGTATGGTTTTTTAACCATTTTTCAAACCCCAGGCCAATGTGGTACGCCATGTAATCAGGTACATTTTGCTGGTCTATTTCATATATTTCTCCATTGCACGCAATCAGACCGTCACCGCTAATGGTAACACTCGCAGATTTATTTTTTATATCCAAAACCAATAGTAACAGGGTTGACAGTACTTCATCAAGGCCAAGTGCCAATAATTTCATGCTTTTCTGCAGATCATCAAATAATTGCCGTAATATGAAAGATGGCACGTCTATGGATTTTGCCCTGTTTTTTTCACTGACACATGCCTGGCGGAGGGTAAATAGTGATTTGCGTATCGATTTTCCATACAATGCAGATGCAAAGAAACTTTCCTTACCTGAAGAACACCCGTCCATCACAGCGGCAACAAAAACCGCATCATTTAAACGTTGATACAGTATAAAATCTTCCCCATACACAGGATGATACTTGCCACGCCCGAGTACTGTGTATATCTTCATCTTTTATCCTGATTTGGTGATCAATGTAATACATCCGGCAAAAAATGGGAAGAGGCATTTGTGATAAAATACATTAAACCCAAAATTCTCACCAGGATTTCGTTATGAGAGGTTAAAGTACAACTTGTCCCGCCAGGGCGGGAAGAAGATCAGCACGTTTGATGAGGAGGCTTGCCTGCAAGGCAGGCATAAAGCACTTTTATGGTGACGAATCAAACGTGAACGAAGTGGCTGATTTTAAAGTAGTGTTATGT